>VYEH01000140.1:0-4873 GCA_009843005.1 Pseudomonadota bacterium
TGTCCGGTCAAGCCGGAGAATCCATGGTCCGCACCCTGGCCGGCCTGGGAATGGAAGGCACCATCCGCATGTTCGCCGACTGGACCGACCGCATCGCCGCCGGTGAACTGCCGCCGGCGCCGACCCGGCCCCAGGGATTGGAGCGCAACGTGGTCATCACCCAATGGGACTGGGCCGATCCCACCGCCTACCTCCATGACCTGGTCTCCTCCGACCGGCGCGACCCCACCGTCAACGCCTATGGCAAACTCTACGGCGCCCTGGAAGCAAGCGCCGACTACCTGCCGGTGCTCGACCCCGTCAATCACACCCTGGACCAGATTCCATTGACCATGATGGACCCCGAGGCGGGCCCCGTCTCCGGTCCTCCCCTGGCGGAATCCCCTTTCTGGGGCGATGAAGCCATCTGGGATTCCAGGGCCAACGTGCACAACCCCATGCTGGACGAAGAGGGCCGGGTGTGGATCACCGCCCGGGTGCGTGGCAGGGACAACCCCGATTGGTGCCGGGAGGGCTCGGATCATCCCTCCGCCCAGGTCTTCCCCTTGCAGGGCTCGGGACGCCAGTTGGGCGTGTACGATCCGGCCAGCGGGGAATACACTCATATCGATACCTGCTTTGGCACCCACCACCTGATGTTCGCCGAGGATGAAAACAACACCCTGTGGACCAGCGGCGGCGGCGAGGTGATCGGTTGGCTGAACGCGAACGAATTCCTTCAAACCGGTGACGCCGCGGCCTCCCAGGGATGGACGCCGTTGATCCTGGACACCAACGGCAACGGCGTGCGCGACGCCGATTACGTGGAACCCGGCGACGCCGTGGACCCCACCAGGGACAAGCGCATCGATCCCGGCAGCTACTACGCCGTGGCTCCCGCGCCGGACGGTTCCGTGTGGGGGTCGATGCTCGGCTACCCCGGCAGCGTGGTGAGGCTTGCGCCGGGCGACAACCCCAGCGAGACCGCCCTGGTCGAGTACTACGAACTGCCGGTGGATGAAAACGGCGATCCCATCGAGGGTTTCACCCCCCGCGGCGCGGACATCGACCGCGACGGCGTGGCCTGGGTGGCCCTGGCCAGCGGCCACATGGGCAGATTCGACCGCCGCGAGTGCACGGGCCCCCTGAACGGTCCCCAGGCCACCGGCCAGCACTGCCCCGAGGGCTGGAGCTTCTACACCGAGCCCCTGCCTCAATTCAAGAACCTGGACCGGCCCGGCAGCTCCGAAGGCAGCTACTATACCTGGGTAGACCAGTTCAACACCCTTGGTCTCGGGGAAAATATCCCCATCAACACCGGCAACCAGAGCGAGGCCCTGCTGGTGCTCAGAGACGGAGAGTGGGTGAGAATGCGCGTACCCTATCCCCTGGGCTTCTACACCAAGTGGATGGACGGCCGCATCGACGATCCCGACGCCGGCTGGAAGGGCCGGGGCATCTGGGCTTCCTTCAGCAGCCGCACGCCCTTCCACATGGAAACCGGGGAAGGCACCACCGGCCAGGTGTTCCACTTCCAGATGCGGCCGAACCCGCTGAGCAACTGATTACACTAAACGACAAGGCCGGAATGGCCGGGATGAGGTACTGAGATGAACAGAATTCAGCGCGTCGCAGCATTGATATTCACCTGCTTATTCTTGACGGTCGCCGCTCAGGCCAACGACTTTGTTATTCGTGAATTCGTAAAACAGGAACTGACCCCCTCCTATTGGTCGGAAGGCGCCGATTTCGGCGACTTCAATCAGGATGGGCACATGGATGTCGTCAGTGGACCGCACATATTCTTGGGACCCGACTTCATCCACCGTTACGAATACTATCCGGCGGTGGCGCCGACCAAGCGGTTGCCAAATGATTTTGCGATTTACTCCAATGACAATTTTTTTTCATGGGTCTACGATTTCGATGCGGACGGCTGGCCTGATGTCCTGACGGTGGGACTTCCCAATACCGAGGCTTACTGGTACCAGAACCCGGGCAACTCTTTCGGCGGTCCGGCCCCGGACCGGCCGGACCACTGGGCGCGCCACATTGTCATAGATCGTGTCAAGAACGAAGCTCCTGAATTTGTAGACATTACCGGCGATGGGGTGCCTGAACTGTTGATGGCCTACAGCAGACATTACGGCTATGCCTCGCCGAGCCCGGTAGCTCCGACGCTTCCCTGGATCTTTCACCCGATATCGACCAGCGAAGAGGATGTTCATCACTACACCCACGGCCTGGGCTACGGGGATGTCGACGGCGACGGACGCACCGATGTACTGCACGGGGATGGCTGGTTGCAACAACCCGCCTCCCTGGATGGCAATCCTGATTGGGCTTTTCACCCCTACCCATTCGCTGATCGGCAGGGAGACGGGCTGTTCGATGGTTTGAAGGGGGGAGCCCAGATGTACGCCTATGACGTGAATGGCGACGGGCTCAACGACGTGATCACGAGCCAGGACGCTCACGGTTGGGGCCTGAGTTGGTATGAACAGAACCGTACCGGAGAGGAGATCACCTTTCAGGAGCATATTATTATGAGCAAGGAGGAGACGAATACCGACAACCCTTATGGTGTTCAATTCTCCCAGCTCCACGCACTCGATCTTGCCGACGTCGATGACGACGGCTTGATGGACATTGTGACCGGCAAGACCTACCGGGCTCACGACTTCGGCGACCCCGGCGCCCGGCAGGCCCCGGTGATCTATTACTTCCGGCTCACGCGCCAGGATGGCCAGGCAGAATTCGTTCCTCATCTGATCGACGACCAGGCGGGCATCGGACGGCGACTGGTAAGCGGAGACCTCAATGGGGATGGGCTGCTCGATCTGGTGGTAGGCAATAAATTCGGGACGTTTGTCTTTACCCAAACGGTTCGAACCGTCGACCAGGAGGAATGGGAAAACGCTCAGCCTGTCCGCATCGAGGGTTTTTGATAAGTGACGCTCAGCCGGCCGCAATAAAGCGGTAGCGCGTCGTCTGCGAATAGCGCTCGCCCGGCTCAAGCAGCGTGGCGGGAAAGGCGGGTTGATTGGGTGTGTCGGGAAAATGCTGGGGCTCGAGGCACAGGCCTCGGTGCGGCGCGAACGGCGGTCCGAGTTTCTGCCCGCCGTATACCTGCAGCCCGGGGCACGTTGTCGTCATCCGCAAGCAAAGGTCGCCGCTCGGGCTCTCAAGCCCGGCACGGCCGCCGGACTCACTCAGAACATAGTTGAAGTCCATACCGCCGATGCGCGCGACAAGTGCGTGCCGCGACCCAATGACGTCACGCAGCGCCGCCGGCTGGCGCAGGTCCAACCCGGAACCGGCGACATCGAGGAATTTGCCGGTCGGCAGCAGGTCGTCGCTGACCTTGAGGATCTGGCGGCTGGCGACATGCAAGCGATGCCCGAGCACGTCGGCGCCGCCGGCCGCGAGATTGAAATAGGCGTGGTTGGTCATGTTTACATGCGTCGGCCGGTCGGTTTCGGCTTCCAGCCGGATCACAAGCTCGCGTTCATCCGTCCAGCGGTACGTGACGCACGCCTCGAGCGTTCCGGGGTAACCCTGGTCGCCATCCGCTGACCGCAGCCGAAACCGCCCTGTATCCTCCGGGACCGCTGCATCGATCGACCAGTGCCTGTTGTGAAAGCCGCCCGCGCCGCCGTGCAGGTGGTTTTCCCCCTCGTTGGCATCGAGCGCATAGTCAACGCCACCGAGGTTGAAGCGTGCACCGGCGATGCGGTTGCAGTAACGCCCGACGGTTGCGCCCATGAAGTAAGGGTCGGTCAGGTAATCCGCGCGATCTTCATAACCGACAATCACGTTGCGGATGCCGTCCGGCAACTTGAGTTCGATGCGCGTCAGTCGAGCGCCGTAGTTCAGCAGCGTGACACGGTCGCCGCGGGCATTTCGCAGTACCCGCTCTGCCAGGTTGTCCGCCGCCATGGAGTGCCTGTGCGGATTACGATGCCCGCTCACGAGAGGCTCAGGGCTTCACCCGAAACATGAAGTCATTGATGACATTCTCGGCCCATTCCTGTCGGCCGCTTAGCTTGCGCGGCTCACCCTGTTTCGCGGCATGTTCGCGGAGATCCTTGAGGGATAACCGGCCTTTGGCAAATGCCTGGCCCTGTCCGTTATCGAAACTGGCATAGCGCTCGCGGCGAATATCTGCCAGCGAGGACTTCTCGAGGATCTCATAAGCGATGAGCAGGCCGCGCGCATAGGAGTCCATGCCTCCGATATGCGCGATAAACAGGTCTTCCAGGTCGGTCGATTCGCGCCGGACTTTCGCGTCGAAGTTCAGTCCGCCGGTCTTGAAGCCACCGTCTTCGAGCACGATAAGCATCGCCTGCACCGTGTCGTAAAGGTCGGCCGGGAACTGGTCCGTATCCCATCCGTTCTGGGGATTGCCGCGATTGGCGTCGATCGAGCCAAGCAAGCCGGCATCCGTACACATTCTGAGCTCGTGAGCGAACGAGTGGCCCGCCAGCGTGGAGTGATTGGCTTCAACGTTGAGCTTGAAATCGTCGTCAAGTCCGTATTGCCGGAGAAAGCCGATGACGGTCTGGGCGTCGACATCGTACTGGTGGTACATGGGTTCCATCGGCTTGGGCTCGACCAGGAACGTGCCGTCAAAGCCGATCGAGCGGCCGTAGTCGCGGGCCATGCCAAGGAACCTCGCCATGTGTTCCAGCTCGCGGCCGGTATCGGTGTTGAACAGTGTGGAATACCCCTCGCGACCGCCCCAGAACACATAGTTCTCGCCGCCGAGTTCGACCGTCGCATCCAGCGCCGCCTTGACCTGGGCCCCCGCGTGCGCGACGACGTCGAAATCCGGGTTGGTCGCGGCGCCGGTCATGTAACGCGGGTGCGAGACCAGGAGCGCCGTGCCCCACAG
>VYEH01000140.1:4883-8264 GCA_009843005.1 Pseudomonadota bacterium
CTGCGGGAGCCCGGTCGCGACCGTGAAAGCAAAAGTACGGTACCGTCATCTTGCTGAAAAACTCGAAAGCGGCGTCAAGCCGTTCTTCTGCCGCCTCGAGCCGGTCGGCGCTCTCATTCCAGAGATTGGGGCGCGTGCCGGGGCCAAAGGGATCGGCGCCGGCAGCGCAAAACGTGTGCCAGTAGCAGATAGCAAAACGCAGATGGTCGCGCATGGTCTTGTTGCCAACCACGCGATCCGCTTCGTAGGCCTTGAATGCCAGGGGGTTATCGGACTCCGGGCCTTCGTACTCTATACGTGAAATGCCGGGAAAGTACTCGCGGTCGCTGATCCAGGTTCGCCCACTCATGGTCATGCTCCGTCTGTTTCGAATAATGGCGCCACGCCCGCTACCGCGCGCCGGTAGGCCGCGTAGCCGTCAGCGTAGCGATCGGATGTGGTTTCGTCGGGCGCGCAAGCGAGGTCCGGCCGCTGCACGATGTGCTCGCGGGTTACGTCGCCGATGCCGCGCCCGGAATCGTGCTGGCGTTCCAGTACCCACAGTGCCTGCAGCGCGGCGCCGAACGAGGCGCCTTCGTCCTGCGCGAGCCGTACGACCGGCAGCCGGCAGATATCGGCCACGATCTGGCGCCAGGCTCGGCTGTTGGCGCCGCCTCCGGTCAGCACGATTTCCGATGACTCGATGCCCAGCCGGCGCAGTTCGTCGAGCCCGAAGCGCAGCCCGTAGGTGGCGCCTTCGACAGTCGCCCGCAACAGGTGGCCTTTCTCGCAGTTTTGCGGGTTGAGCCCCAGCACGCTCGCGCTGGCGCGCGGCAGGTTCGGCGTACGTTCGCCGGTGAAGAACGGCAGGACGATCAGGCCGCCGGAAGCGGCCGGTACGGAGTCGATGGCGGCGTCGAAGCCGGCGTTGTCGATGGCCAGCGGCTGCTTCATCATCTCGGTTGCGAGCGTGCAGTTCATTGTGCAAAGCAGAGGCAGCCATCCGCCAGTCGAGCTGCAAAACGCCGCGATATTGCCTTGCGGGTCGACAATCGGCCGATCAGCGTAAGCGAACAGCGTACCCGACGTGCCAAGGCTCATCGTCAGCCGGCCCGGCACGACGTTGCCGGTGCCGATCGCGGCCATCATGTTGTCGCCGCCGCCCGGCGCCACCGGGATACCGGCCGGCAGGCCGAACTCCTGAGAGAACCGAGCCGCGGTATGGCCGATGACTTCCCCGGGTTCGACCAGCTCCGGCAGGCAGTCGGCCAGGTTCCGCGACGGGTCGACGGCTCGCAGCAGCTCACGGCTCCAGCGGCGATTCCGCACGTCGAGCAGAGCCGTGCCCGATGCGTCGCCGTACTCCATCGTCGCGCGGCCCGTCATGACGAAATTCAGGTAGTCGTGCGGCAACAGCACCTGCGCCATGTTTCGGTACTTGCGCGGATGATGCTTGTGCAGCCAGCGAATCTTCGGGGCGGTGTAGCCGGTCAGCACCGGGTTTCCGGCGAACTCGATGCAGCGCTCACGGCCGCCGCAATCCTCCATGATCTCGTCCGCTTCCTGCTGCGTCGACGTATCGCACCACAGTTTTACCGCGTGCAGGACCTCGCCATTGCCATCCATCGGCACGAAACCATGCTGCTGCCCGGAAACCGCAACCGCGCGCGCCGACATGCGAACGCTTGCGCTGACCTGTTGCAGTGCCTGTTTCAATGCCGCCAGCCACCAGCTCGCTTCCTGTTCGGCCCGGCCGGTCGTATCGCGCATGACTTCGAGCGGCGCGGATGCCGAGGCAACGACTTCGCGAGCCTTGTAGTCGTAGAAAACGACTTTCAGGCTTTGCGTGCCGAGATCTATGCCGAGTGTCGTGTCCATCGTGTCGCGAGGGATATGGGCGACAGGCCGGCCGCGCCGTGACAGCCTGCGCGGATTCGACCTGTCGAATTATGGGTAATGGCTATTGCTGGCAGTTGCACGAGAATAACAACAGCCGCATATATCCTTCTCTAATTGTTACTCCGGCAATAGACGGATCATCGGATTCCGGAAGTAAACACGGCTGTCGCCGCCCACGGACTCCAGGCCGATCGTGCCCCGGTGGAGACTGGCCGGTCCATCTGCATCGGCAGGTTCGGTGAATTCGTTGACGGTCTCGTCATTCACTTTTACCGTGACGTTCTTGCCGTCAACCCTGATGTAGTAGTTGAACCATTCGTTATCGCCGTGTGGGGCGGTCTCCACCTCGCTTGCCCCAACCAGGCTGCCGGTCTTGCTCTCACCGGACCGGCTGGCGTTAATCTGGGCTTCATAACCATAGGTAGGAGGTCCCTCCTCCTTGTAACGGGTATGAAAGTAGACCCCCGAGGCCGACCCGGGATAGGTATAGACATCAACCTTGAATTCGAAATTTCTGAAATCACCGCCGTCAATGGGCCCTGCATAGAACAGGGAGCTCGGCGGACCCTCGACAACAATGTCATTTGGATCCACTTCATGGGGGACAAGTTGAAAGGCCGCGGTACCCATGTTCATTTTCGTGGGCCAGGTAGCCCCTCCATCAAACCATGCGATTTCAGCGAAGTTCGTCGTCTCGGTGTCACGCCAGCCGTTGAGGGTCGCCCCGTCCCGCAGGGAAACCCATCCCAGTCCCCGCTCGCCTGAATATCCTTCCGACGGTTGCCCATCGTCGTCAAGCTTGCCGGCCGCCCACAGCAGGCCGGCCGCTACCATATTCAAATTCACATCCGCGCCCATGGTCGGAGTGTGGTGACCCAGCGTGCTGGCGAATACCCGAACCCCTTCGTATTCGTGGGTCCAGGCTATGGGAAAAAATTCAGCGGCTTCCACGCTGTAGGCACGCGCCAGCGGGGTAGCATTGTCTTTTAACTCGATAGGCATGTACAGCTCTCCCTCGGGGGTCCGCCAGGTCCCGGGGAAATTGACCATAATCGGATGATTCGGTTCGAGTACTTCTATCGTAAAAGGGACACGAACAACTTCATGCTGATAGGAGACGGCTCCGGTAAACTCGTACCATACCGTGGTAGTAGTCCGATGCAAGTGCATCGGGCAGTGCAGCAGTACGGCAGGCACCTGGTGCTCGGCATGGGCATTCATGATCTGTTCAACATGCTCAGCATCGCCCATATCAAGATTACAGTTATTGTATAACACCAGATCAAACTGCCGCGCCCACTCATCGGTCAACAGAGTTTCATGTTTGAAATGCATATCCTCCTTACTTTGACCCTCGTTATGATCAATAGTAAACACAATATTGCCGATGCGATCGGTCAGCCCCTTTTCAAGCTGTCTCTTCTGAGTATAGTAGTCGTGTAGATGCCCCCCACCGGTAATCATCAGAACTTCATTCGGATCGGTATTTTGCGAGGCGGCTAT
>VYEH01000074.1:0-4745 GCA_009843005.1 Pseudomonadota bacterium
ATCGCCAGGGTACGCGTCATGTTCTCCTTCCTTGGAATTTCCCGCGAGGAGGTCATCCGCCTGCGGGAGGAATTCCACTTCTACTTGGTGGAATCGAGCCGGATCAATTTCGCCGGGCTAAACCGCTCCAACATGGACTACGTCGCCGACTCCATCATCGCGGTGCTCAAATAGGGCGTGACGCCCCGCGGCGCACGGTTGGCTCGCTGACGACTCCACGTGCGCCTGCCCGCTCCATACGACCGTCTGCTGATCCCGGTCTACCTGCCGTCGGCGTTCACGGCCTTCGCCAACCAGGCCATGCTCCTGTTGCTGCCGCTGTATGCGCTGCAGGTCAGCGGCAGCGCTGCCTTCGCCGCCCTGGTGATGGCGCTCAGGGGCGTCGGCGTTCTTCTCTTCGACGTGCCGGCCGGACTGCTGATCGGACGCTTCGGCGACAAGTCGGTGCTGCTGGGCGGATTCGTGCTGCTGGCGGCCTCCATGTTCGGCATGTCGTTCGCCGCCGAGCCGTGGATGATCGAACTGCTCGCGGTTCCCCTGGGAGCTGGCCATGAGGCCTGGTTCCTGGGCTGGATGTCCTATATCACCCATAGTTGTCCGCCCGAACTGCGCGGGCAGGCCACCGCCGTCAACGCGGGAATCCAGCGCCTGGGAGCGCTGGCTGGCCCCCTCGCGGGCGGAATCGTCGCCGAATCCCTCGGCTACCCGGCAGCGTACCTGGGCGCCGCGGCACTTTGTGGTATCGCCTTTCTGATTTCGTTGTTCTACACGGCGGATGTCCGGCCCGATTCACCGGCAAGATCGGGACACCTGAAGACCATCGGCCGAATTCTGGCGGACAACCGGCTCGTATTCGCAACCGCGGGATCCGTTGCGATGGTGTTCCAGATCATGCGCGCCACCCGCCAGCTTCTGGTTCCCTTGTTTGGCGTGTTGGTCGGCCTCGAACCCGCCACCATCGGGTTGATTTACTCGCTGGCCGCACTGGTGGATGTGTCGCTTTCCTACCCCGTGGGCATCGCGATGGACCGCTGGGGCCGCAAGTGGACCGGCGTTCCCAGCATCGTCGGCTTCGTGCTCGGCCTGTCCATGCTGCCGTTCGTCCAGGGATTCTGGACCCTGCTGGCGGCCGCGTTGATGCTCGGCGTCGGCAACGGCCTGAGCACCGGACTGGTGATGATCATCGGCATGGATCTCTCGCCCCCCGGCCAGCGCGGACAGTTCCTCGGCGTCTGGAGACTCATCGGCGATGTCGGCTGGGTCGGCGGACCGCTGCTGGCGGGCGTGCTGGTGGAGGCATTCAGCCTCGCGGCCGCCAGCCTGTTCGCCGGCGGCCTGGGCATCCTCGGCGGCCTGGTACTGTTGCTCCTCGTACCCGAAACCTCTCGAATTCCCCGCGAACGCGAGATGGAACAGACGGATCAGTCATCGGGACACGGCGACAACGACGCATAATAGGCTGCCAGGTCCTCCACGTCCTGGTCGGTCAACTCCGCGACGAACGGTTGCATGGATACGTCAACGCGCACGCCGTCACGGTAGTCGCTGATCGCTTTCACGAGATACAGTTCCTGCTGCCCGGCCAGGCTCGGCCAGAGCGGGTTCACGCTGATGCCGTCGGGGCCGTGGCAGGCCGAGCACAACGCGGACATGGACTGGCCGCGCTCGGCGTCGCCCTCCGCCCACGCCGGCCCTGACACGAGCAAAGCCAGCATGCAAATCAGGCCACTTCTCATCGATCGATCCTCCATTCTATGCCTTGGCGGGGCGGTTCTCTTCCGGGGCATGAACCTGTTTCGCCGGACGGGTTTCGTTCCTGCCGATGGTCAGCAGGTCCCAGAACAGCAGCAGCAGTCCGGCCGTCATCACGATGCCGAACACCATGCGCCACTGCATCGCCTGCACGAACCAGGGTTGCGTCTGACCCTCGAAGAACGCCTGCCAGGTCGATCCCCCGATGGCCCGTTCGACGAAGGCCTGCTCGTAGCCGGCGATCAGCATCGCCATGGTCATGCCGAGCATGCCGACGCACTGCAGCCCCAACGCCCACTTCCACTTCCAGCCGCCGTCCGGCAGATCGGCCGACATCCACACGTCGCCGCGCCACTTCTGCAAGGCGATGTAGATGAAGGCAATCACGATGGTCGTGTAGGCGCCGAAAAAGGCCAGGTGGCCGTGGGACGATGACCACTGCGTGCCGTGTGTGTACAGGTTGATCTGCGGCAGCGTCTGCATGAAACCCCAGACGCCCGCGCCCAGGAAATTGCCGAAGGCATGGGCGATGAGCCAGGCCAGCGCCGGGTGGTTGTTGCTCCGGAAACCGTGCCGGCCCGCGTCGTAGACCGCGTGCACGACCATGGCCACCAGCGGGATCGGTTCCAGCGCCGAGAAGAAGCCGCCGAGCGCCAGCCAGTATTCCGGCGTGCCGATCCAGAAGTAATGGTGGCCCAGTCCGAGGATGCCCGAGCCGAACATCAGCGCCACCTCAATGTAGAGCCACGTGGTCACGATGCGCCGCTTCGCGCCCAGCGTCTTCATCAGGCCCCAGGCCATGATGCAGCCGACCAGCACCTCCCAGGTCGCCTCCACCCACAGATGCACCACCCACCACCACCAGTACTGGTCCACCGACAGGTTGGTGGTGTAGAACATGCCCGCCAGGTACAACCCGGCCAGCGCGATCAGGTCCAGCACCAGGGTGCCCGAAATGCCGCTCCAGCGGCCCTTCATGAACGTGGCCGCCACGTTGTAGAAGAACACGCCCATGCACACGACAATGCCGATGTCGGCCCAGCGGGGCGCTTCGATGTATTCGCGGCCCTCGTTGATCAGCCAGATGCTGGCCCGCGTGCCGCTGCCCACCTGCACGACCAGGTACACGACCACCACCACCGCGACGGCCGCGGTCAGCACCCAGAAGTTGATGTTCGCAAGCTTCGCGCCGACCAGTTCCGTGCCGGCCTCGTCCTCGACCAGCCAGTAGATCGAGCCGACGAAGCCGTAGAGCATCCAAACGATCATCGCGTTCAGGTGCACCATGCGGTTGACATTGAAGTCGAGCACGCCGAAAAGAAACTCCGGGTAGATGAATTGCAGGCCGGCGAGCAGCCCGAACACCGTCTGCGCCAGGAACAGCACCATGGCCGCGAGGAAGTACTTCAGCGCCAGGCGCTGGCCCGCCGACAGCGCCGCCGCGGTGTCCGCCGGCGCGCCAAAGCCGGCCCGCAATGTACCGGCCGCTACCGCCACGACTCCACCTCCGCCGCCGGCACGGTCACGAGCCTCCCTGCGGCAGCGTTTCGAACCCGTGCGGGAACCCGTTGGTGTCCACTGCCGACAGCCACTTCAGAAAGGCGATGACGCCGCGCGCTTCCTCGTCCGTGATGCCCAGGTCCGGCATTCGCCTGCGCGTGCCGAACGTGCGAGCGTTGGCCACGGGATCGGTGAGGAACATCGTCAGCAGCAGTTCGCGCGACTGTTCGTTGCCCCACCCGGGGTCGAGCCAGGCCTTGGTGAGATCCGGCGCGTAGTAGGCGCCGTTGCCCAGCAGTGTGTGGCAATTCATGCAGTTCTTCGCCTGCACGGTTAACTTGCCAAGATCCACCAGCGCGCGCGCCTCGTCCTCGGTGTGCAGGGTGCCGAACAGCGGCGCTTCCTCGCCGATGACGGGCGCGTACATGTTGCGCCCGGCGTCGAACTCGTAGTCGATACGGTAGTTGATGACGGCATAGGCCGGCACCCGGCCGCTGCCGCTCGTGATCGCGTCCATCGTATGAAACGTCAGCACGATGAGGACGACGGCCATGAACGCCGTTACGAAAATCGCGCACTTGCGCCAGAAGTCCTGGCTCGCCCACCAGGCCCTGTCAGACACGGCGTGCGGCCTCCTCTTCAACCGCATCATGGGTGGCCACGGACAACCGCCAGATGAAGCGCGGCGCAACGAAATAGCCGCCCAGCAGCAGGGCCACCAATACCAGCCAGGCGCCGTCGAGGCGCAGGAACCAGGCCAGCGACACCACGGAAGCGGCCAGCGCCGCATAGGACAGGTTGGAGAGGTGGCGCAGCAGGGTGAAGCCGTTCAGCCGGGACAGCGCGAGAAATACCGCATAACATGCCCCGAAGAGCACCACGGCGCCCGCGGACAACGCCGCCAGCGCGAAACGCTGTACCTCGACAGGCTCGATCATCGAGACGTGACGACTTCCACCCACCCATCGTAACGATACGTACCCGACGATTCAATGGCGTGTGCGCACGCGCCATTGAATCGTCGCGCCGCGGGGTCGGGAGTCAAGAGGCCTCGTCGTCAGTAGTTCAGGAATGAACTCAGGACCGGCGTTTCGCGGCTCTTCTCGTAGGCGTCCAGGTCCCTGCGGGCCTGCTCTTCGGAATCGTAGGGACCGCTCCAGGTGTAATGCTCATCGTGCCAGTACCATCCGGCGGGCATGGGTTTGCGCGCGAACTTCGTCGTATACCAGCGCGATGCCCAGTACCGGGGGTTTCGTTGTTGCGACATTCTGGCAGTTCAGCCGTAATTCGTGTGTGGCTCCCAGGGGTCTTTCAAGGCCCGCCACCGGCCATGACTAGAAAATACCGTAGTCGATGATGTCGTTGTAATACCCCTCCACGGTCAACGTCACGACCACCGGGTATTCGTTGTAGTTCAACCAGTACCAGCCGTGCTCGCCGCCGAAGGGCGCCACCAGCGAACCGTCGTTGCCGGAGCCTTCCCGGTGCTCCTC
>VYEH01000074.1:4755-6258 GCA_009843005.1 Pseudomonadota bacterium
GCCGTGAAAGTCCGAGTAGATGTCACCGCGGTCGACGCTCCACGAGTAGAGGATGACCTTGGCTTCGCCGAGGACGGTCTTGATCTCGGTTTCCTCGAAGGGACCGATGGGCACTTCCATCGTCGTGCGCCGCGGCTCCACCGTCTCGTCCTGGTGTACCGCAGGATTCGGCAACGGCACCGGATCGCCGAAGTCGGGAATTTCCACTTCGGAGACGACTTCGTTACCGCCGATGACATCGGTGATCTCGATCGTAATGGTGGGCTCGGCTGTCATCGACTCGAGGCCCAACAGACGCCCTGTACCCAGCGGATCGATGCCGTATTCCGCGGGCATGATGATCGCGAAGACCAGCAGCACGCCGGCTGCCGCAGCGGCGACTACGCTGATCAGGAGACGCTTGCCGGAGGCAGGGCGCGCTTCGGGCCTGGGGGTGTTATCTGTCATTGACTTCTCTTGCCGGTTTCGAAGCGGAGACGTAGTTTACACCACGGACGACCGACGCAAGGACAGGCGCTTGCCGGATTTCAGGGCGCTGCTTCGCCGCGGCGCCTACTCGTATCGCAGCGCTTCGATCGGGTCCAGCGCCGCCGCGCGCCGGGCCGGCAACAGCCCGAAGAAGAGTCCGACGCCGAGGCTGAAGGCCACTGCCAGCAGGATCGACTCCGGCGAGACATGGACAGCCCATCCGGCCGTTCGGGACATCAGCACCGCCATGCCCGCGCCGGCCGCCACGCCCAGGGCGCCGCCCAGCAGGCACAGCGCGATCGCCTCGATCATGAACTGCGACATGATGTTGAAACGCGTCGCGCCCAGCGCCATGCGGATGCCGATTTCCCGCGTACGCTCGGTCACCGACACCAGCATGATATTCATGATGCCGATCCCGCCCACCAGCAGACTCACGCCGGCGATGCTCGCCAGCAGCATGGTGAACGTCTGCTGCGCCTCTTCACGGGTTTCCAGGAACTGCTTGCGGTCGTAGATGGCGAAATCGTTGGGCATGCCGGGGAGGATCCTGTGCTCGGCGCGAAGCACGCGTTCCACGTCCACCATGGCGGTTTCCAGGGACACGTCGGGCACCACGCGCACGCTGATGTCTTCCAGGTCCTCCGAGCCGAATACCCTGGTCTCGGCGGTTCGAACCGGCAGGAAGAAGTTCTGGTCCGGACTGTTATAGTCCCCGCCGATTTCGTCGAAGATGCCGACCACGGTGAATGGTATGCCGCGTACGAAGACCCGCTCGCCCAGCAGGTCAGCCGGGTTGTCGAGATCCAGGTATTGCGGAATCGACGCCCCGGCCACGGCGACGCGCTGGCGTGCCTGATCTTCTGCTTCCGTGAACATGCGACCGTACCGCACATCGTAGTTGAAGATGTCGGCGAAGTCGGCCGTGGTGCCGACCAGCCGGGTGTTTGTATTTCGACCGTCGTAGGTGATCTGGCCGCGATCCTCCAGTGTCGGCACGACGGCGTCGAGATGCTGGGCGTGCTCCCGCAGCGC
>VYEH01000074.1:6268-8220 GCA_009843005.1 Pseudomonadota bacterium
CGCCCAGACATCCTCGACCTCCAGCGTCAGCGCATCGCGTGCGACACCGCGCAGGAACCAGGTTTCAGCGGTGATGTTGAGCACATTGGCGCCCAGCGCATCGATCTGTTCCTCGATCTGCTGCTGGGCGCCGGAGCCTGCGGCCAGCATGGTGATGACCGCCGCCACGCCGATGATAATGCCCAGCATGGTCAGGCACGATCGAATGATGTTGGCCCTGATGGATTGCAGGGCAACCCTCAGAATCTCTCCTAACAGCATCGTTGCTCCCCCTTGCCCATCAAGGCCGTGTGCGCCCAACTACGGCTCGTTCCCGAGTCACTTGCTCTCTCCCGACCGACGCGCTCACGGCTGCGAGACGCTCACCACCTGCGGCTCCATGTAGCCCTTGAGCCCGATGATGGAATACTGCCGGCCCAGCCCCGACTGCTTGGCGCCGCCGAAGGGCACGTACGCGGACACCGCCCGGTGCTGGTTGACCCAGGCGGTGCCCACTTCCATGCGCTCCGCCAGCGCCTTGCCGCGTGCCGGATCCGATGTCCAGACCGAGCCGCTCAGCCCGTAACGGGTGTCGTTGGCGCGCCGCAGGGCATCTTCCGGATCGGTGAACTTCAATATGGGCACCACCGGCCCGAACTGCTCCTCGCTGACGATCCGACTGCCGTCGTCCACGTCGGTCACCAGGGTCGGTGGAATGAAATAGCCCGGCTTTTCGGGAATCTCGCCGCCGGTGAGGATCGTGGCGCCGTTGTTCTTCGTCTCCTCGAGAACTTCCGAGACCTTGTCGAACTGCATCCTGTTCTGCAGCGGCCCGAGCTTGGTATCCGGCTCCAGTCCGTTGCCGACCTTGGCCGCGTTCGCCTCGTCCACCAGGGCCGAGCAGAGTTCATCGTAGACGTTTTCGTGCGCATAGATGCGCTTGACCGCCATGCAGACCTGGCCGCTGTTCACGAAGCAGGCGAAGAACAGGGACCTGGCGATGGCGCGCGGATCGGCGTCGTCGAGAACGATGGCCGGATCGTTGCCGCCGAGTTCCAGCGTGACGCGCTTGAGCGTCTCCGAGGCGGTCGCTAGGACCTTTTTGCCCGTGGCCACGGAGCCGGTAAACGAAATCTTGTCGATGTCCGGGTGCTCGGTCATCCACTGGCCCAGGTCGTTGCCCGCCGACAGCACGTTAACCACTCCGGGCGGAAAGACCGACTGCGCCAGTTCGCCCATCCTGAGCGTGGTCAGCGGGGTGTAGGGCGACGGCTTGAGCACCACCGTGTTGCCGGTGTAGAGCGCCGCGCTCAGCGATCCCAGCGCCAGCGCGGCCGGTGCGTTCCAGGGCGTGATGATGCCGACGACGCCCAGCGGCCGGTAATGCAGCTCAATGCGGCGCTTGTCGTCCTCCAGCAAAACCTCGACCGGGATCTCGATGCCCGCCATGCCGTCGGCCTGGGCGGTGCCCCGCTCGAACTCCGCCACCGACTGGCCGATGGGCTTGCCCTGCTCGCGCGTCAGCAGCGTGCCCAGTTCATGCTTGCGTTCGCGCAGGAGCACGGAATACTGTCGGATCAGCTCCGCGCGCTCCTCGAAGGATCGCGCGCGCCAGTCGCCCGACGCCCGCCGGGCGGCCGCTACCGCCTGCTCCAGGTGCTCACGGCCGGCGGCCGGGGCGATGGCGAACACCTCTTCCGTCGCCGGGTCGATCACCTCGATGATGTCGTCACCGGCCACGAACCGGCCGTCGATCGTCAGCGCAAAATCGCGCTGGAATTCCATTCTGGCAGCACTTTCGGCCATCAACACCACTCCGCTCCATCAATCCTGTACGCATTTGCGTGAGCGCCGATTTTACACTGGCGAGAAGGGCAACAGTCTTAGGAAATCTTAACTCTCCCGTTATCCGTGGGGCATTGTCTGTCCGTGGAGCATGCTTGCGCGCTTCGTAGGGGTCGAGCGGGCCATGG
>VYEH01000453.1 GCA_009843005.1 Pseudomonadota bacterium
GCTGCAGGTAGATGTCCAGGTTCCACCGGTCGCCGAATTCGGCGAACAGCTTCAGGTCCGCTTCCTCCGGATCGTCCAGCACGCGGAATACGGCAGCCCTGACCCCCTTTCCGGCCGCCAGCTCGACCTGAGGTAACCGCCGCCACAGACTCGTCCGGCCGATCACCTCCCCGAGCGGTCCGGGGAGCCGGTCGAACGGCTTTGCAAGCACCATGCAGCTACCCATGTCGGTGACATACCGCGTGGCGCGCTCCTTGAAGCCTGCCAGCACGCGCTGCTTGCCCTTGACGTAACGCACGCCCAGACGCGCCTTGCGCCGATAGTTCCATTCCGGTCCGGTGATGGGCGGCAGCCAGGTCTCCGGTTTCACCGCACCGATACGCGCCAGTGCCTCCCGCAGCGTCGACTCCTTGAACGCCACCTGTGCCAGGTAATCGAGGTGCTGGACGGCGCAACCGCCACACCGGCCGAAGTATTCGCAGGGCGGCTCGACCCTCGATTCGGAGGGCTCGATGATTTCGACCAGATCGCCAAGCTGGTATTGGCGCCGACGCCTGCGGGGCAGAAGCCGAACTCGCTCTCCCGGCAGGGCGCCGGGAATGAACACCGGCCGCTCCCCGAGTTTCGCGACCCCGTACCCGTCATGGCTGAGATCGACGATGCGCGCGACTTCGGGCTCGCCGTCAGCCGTCATGTAACCCCGTCACCCAGTGGTCCGGCGCGTGACCACATCGTCACTCTTCGCCGCCATTCGGAACCGGACGCCAGGCCTCGACAAATTCAGTCAGGTGGGGGCTTGTCGAACGCCGCAACTTCGTTTCCAGCCGCCGCAATTCCCGCTCGTAGCGGGTCTCGTCCAGAATGCCCCGGGTCAACTGGAAGCGCAGGTAGATGAGGTAGGTATTCAGAACGTCGGTTTCGCAGTAGTTGCGTATGGCTGAAAGCTCGCCTGACAGGTACTTGTCCCAGACCTTGTCGCCGCTCATGCCGAGCTTGCCGGGCAGACTCAGCAGCGTGGCCGTGTTGTCGAGCGATGCGCGGGCGCCGGGGTTGAATCCCGACAGCACATCCATGAGGTCCAGGTGACGCCAGTGGAACCGGCTCAGGTAGTTGTTGTAGCGGAATTCCCGGTCGGTGTCCCCGGTTTCCCAATAGCGTTCGGCGTTGATGCCGTACAGCAGCGCCCGGTAGTGCAGCACGGGCAAATCAAAGCCCTGCCCGTTCCAGGAAACCAGTTCCGGCGAGTAGCGGTCGAGGCCGTCAAAGAACCGTTGCACGATTTCCTTCTCCGAAGCGGTCTCGTCGCCAAGGGTGAATACGTGCAGATCGTCGCTTGTCCGGAGGACCGCCGAGATCGCTACCACGCGGTGCTGGTAGACGGGCAGGAACTCCGTGCCGCGGGCCTGTCGCTGCTTGAAGAACATGATCTTGCCCACGTCCTCATCGGTCAGGTCCTCGACGCCGTAGAGGCGGCGGCCGAGATTCGTGTCCGGGATGGTTTCGATATCAAAGACCAGGGTATTCACGGCAGAAATTCCGAATTTACAAGAGGATTGACGCCGACCGCATCAGCATGCCGGCCGCTATGTCATAAGGATATGGACGCAAGGGTCATCAGGACACCGGCTCCGACTTCATCAACACCGCCACGGCAACCACCAGTCCCGCTTCGTCCGTTAACGTGAGGTGGCCGTCGCCGATGCCCAGTTTCTCGCGCATGGCCTCGCCCCGCGGCGAGTAGATGATCTGCGGCTGGCCCCAGTCGTTGGGAACGCTGCCCACGTCCCTGACCCACATGCCGTGGGCGAAGCCGGTGCCCATGGCCTTGACGATGGCTTCCTTGGCGGCGAAGCGCATGGCCAGGAAGCGCACGGGGTTAGCCGTTTTCGCCATGAAGTCCCGTTCCTCGTCCAGCAGCACGCGGCGCGGAAAACGGGAGCCGAAACGGTTCCAGACCTTCTCCACCCTGGACCGCCGCAGCACGTCGATACCGATGCCGTGTATCACGATGCCGGCGCGCGGTCGGGCCAAGGCGTCGAATCCGCGCCGTCCATCCGCAAATTCATGTCCGCGCGTTGCAACGGCGATTTCATGCGCGCGCGGCCAGCATGAGGGCCTTCATGTCCGCCACCGCCTTGCCGAAGCCGTCGAAGACTGCCCGGGCGACGAGGGCGTGGCCGATGTTGAGTTCGACCACCTCGCCGATGGCGGCGACCGGCTGGACATTATGGTAGTGCAGGCCATGGCCGGCGTGGATCGTCAAACCCAGGCGATCGCCGTATTCCGCCGCCGCACGAATCCTGTCCAGCTCACGGGCCTGCTCGATGCGATCCGGCGCATCGGCGTAGGCGCCGGTGTGCAGTTCCACCACCGGCGCCCCGCAGGCGGCGCTGGCTTCAAGTTGCGCGGGGTCCGGGTCGATGAACAGGGACGTGCGGATGCCCGCGTTCTCCAGCCGCCGGCACGCCCGGGCAACGGCGTCCGCCTGGCCGGCCACATCCAGGCCGCCTTCCGTGGTGAGTTCCTCGCGCTTCTCCGGAACCAGGCAGCAGTCCGCCGGAAGCACCCGCAAAGCGATATCCAGCATCGCATCGGTGACCGCCATCTCCAGGTTGACCCGGGTCTGCACGGTACGTTGCATGATCTCGAGATCCCGATCCTGTATGTGGCGGCGGTCTTCCCGCAGGTGAATGGTGATGCTGTCGGCGCCGGCGCGCTCGGCGGCCAGCGCCGCGGCCACGGGATCCGGGTAGGTTGTCCCCCGTGCCTGCCGCAGCGTCGCCACGTGATCGACGTTGACGCCCAGAGCTATGGATCGACTCATCGGTTCAACTCCCGTGTAACCACTTCTTCCAGAATCGACCGGGTACGCAACGGCCGATCGCCCAGGTAGAAATTCAGCGACCCCGTCAGCAACCGCTTGGCCGCCCTCAGACTCCCGGCATCGTCCAGGCGTTCCTCCCGCAGGGAGATCAGCTCGGCGCCGCCGTAAGTATCCACGGCGGTCTCCGAACCGCCGCACGGGCTGAAGCCGTGCTCCGGCTGGAACCGGTAACGGCCCTCCGAACGGATGGGTTGCCCGGTCTCCACGTCGTGTTCCAACTCGATTCCGTACCCCAGAGCCTGCAACAGGCGCAACTCGAAGAGTCTCACCGTACGCGCGGTGGCGGATGCGGTCGCAAGATCCGCCAGGCAGCGACTATAGCAGGAATGAACGGCCTCATTGGGGTCGCCCCGGCCCATGAGCCGGAGCAGCAGTTCGTTGACATAGAAGCCGGCAAACAGGCTGTCGCCGGAGAGTTCGAACGCGGGCCCGGCCGCCTCCACGCCGGTCAACCTTCCCAGGTCGGATCGCCGGGTCCAGGACAGGCGTAAAGGCGCGAAGGGCTGCAGCACGGCCCGCCGCCCGGACGAGCGCCGCCGCGAACCCTGCGCGACAAGACCGATGACGCCGTGGCGCTCGGTCAGGCATTCCAGGAGCTGGCTGGTATTGAGGTAGGCGCGGTGATGCAGTACGAAACCGCGCTCAAGCTGGACCCGCTCGCGCTCGGCCATCAGGTATCGAATCCGAGGCTTCGCAGCTCCCGCTCGCTGTCGGCCCAGTGCTCGCGGACCTTGACCCAGATTTCGAGATGAACGCGTCCGTCAAGGAGCTTGACCAGGTCCCGGCGGGCGGCCTGGCCGGCGGCTTTCAGCACGCGTCCCCCCTTGCCGATGACGATGGATTTGTGACTGGAGCGTTCCACCCAGACGATCGCGTGAACCAGCCACTGCTCCCCGCTTCGGCCAAGGTACTCGATCTCTACCGTCAGCCCGTACGGCACTTCCTGGTGCAGGGCCGCAAGGAGCTTCTCTCGAATGAATTCGGCGATCCTGAAGCGTTCCCCGCGATCCGTGACCGCGTCGGCAGGAAACAGCGCCGGCCCGGGGGGCAGCCGCTCGGAAATGACATCAACCAGCCGATCCAGGTTGGTTCCTTTGGTAGAAGAAACAGGTATATATGAAGAAAACTTGAAGTCGTTAGATAGTTTTTCGAGCAGCGGCAGCAAGGCGCTGCGGGGATGGATCCTGTCGATCTTGTTCAATATGAGTACCGTATCGTCCGCCCGCTCGGCCAAACGCTCGGCAAGCCGCCGGTCCTCCACCGTGACCTGCCGGGCATCGACCATCATGAGAACGATGTCGGCGTCCGCGATGGCCTGGTGAATCGTCCTGGCCATCAAACGCCGCAACGCCTGGCCCCTGCGACCGCGTGAAGCCCGCTGCAATCCCGGCGTGTCCACGAAGATGGTCTGCCGGGACGGCCGGTTCAGGACGCCCAGGATACGATGGCGCGTGGTATGCGGCTTGGCGCTGACGATGCTCACACGCTCACCGATCAGCGCGTTCAACAGAGTCGACTTGCCGACGTTCGGGCGGCCCACGATGGCCGCATAGCCGGTTCGGAAGTCCTCGCCGCCCTGCTCTGTCCGGCCCTTATCCCCAACATCATTCATCGGTCAGAGCCGCCAGCATGCGTTTGGCCGCCTCCTGCTCGGCGCCCCGGCGGCTCGAGCCCTGCCCGCTGACCGTAAGATCTCGCTCTGCGACACGGCACAGCACCACAAACTGCGGGTCATGGGGCGACTCGGTCCTGGACTTCACGGAATAACGGGGCAGCGCCAGACCGCGGCCCTGGAGCCACTCCTGGAGCCTGGACTTCGGATCCTTGAGGCTCGAGGCTTCCGGAAGCGCTTCAAGCCGCCGATGCAACAACCGATACACGCACTGCTCCGCCGCGTCGAACCCGGCGTCGAGATAGATCGCGCCCAGCAGCGCTTCCAGTGAATCGGCCTGCATGTTGGAACTGGCGCCGTCCCTGGAACGCAATTCCCCCGGCCCAACGATCAAGTGTTCCGCCAAGCCCAGCTCCTGCGCGATTTCTGCCAGCGTTTCGCCCTTGACCAGCGCGGTGCGGAATCGGCTCAGGTCGCCTTCCGCTGCGTCCCGATAGAGGTCGTGGAGACGAGCGGCAACCACGAAATTCAACACCGAATCACCCAGGAATTCGAGCCGTTCGTTGTTCTCCCCGCCGGCACTCCGGTGCGTCAGCGCACGCTGGAGCAATTCCACGGTCTCGAACCGATGACCCAGGCGGCTGCGGGCCCAATCCCATCGGGCCTCCGCTTCGGGAGTGGAATCGGATTTACGCCTGACTGCACCCAAGGACGCGCTACTCCCGGACTTGCAGCCGGCGGCAAGAGAACTCCGGGACAGCTACCTGATGCCCATCCCTATGCGGCCCCACATCGGCCCCCCGTCGCCCGGCCAGCGCCAATTCATCCAGATGCGTTCGGCCTTGCCCACCAGCCGGTACTCCGGCACGAAGCGGACTTCATTGAAGCGGCTGTCCTGGCTGTTGTCGCGATGGTCGCCCATCATGAAGTAGTGCCCCTCCGGCACCTGGTAGGTGCCGCCCCGGCTGAGAATGCCCCGGGTGTGCAGCAGCTCGTGTTCGCGGTCGCCGAGCTGTTCGCGGCCCAACTGAAGCGACCGGCTGCCTTCGTACGGCCCCAACAGCTCGAGCTCGACGGCCTCCCCGTTGATGGACAACTGCTTGTTCCCCGCATCGTAGGTGATCACATCGCCCGGGAGGCCCACAACCCGCTTGATGTAGTTGATCCTTGGATCGGAGGGGAGCCTGAAAACCAGTACGTCGCCCCGCTCCGGCTCGCCGATGTCGAGGATCTTCGTATTCACCACCGGCAGCCGCAATCCGTAGGCGAACTTGTTGACGAAGATGAAGTCGCCCTCCAGCAGCGTCGGCATCATCGAGGCGGATGGAATCCGGAACGGCTCGAACAGGAACGAACGCAGCACCAGCACCAGCAACAGGATGGGAAAGAACGAACGGGCGTATTCGACGACGACCGGTTCGCGCGCGGGATCCCCCTGCCCCGCCGTATGCGTCCGGCGCGGCTTGAGGATCGCGGCGTCGAAGGCCCATATCAGACCCGACACGGCCGTCGCAATCACCAGAATGAGCGCAAAGTCCAAACCTGTCTCCTCACGGAATACGGCGCAGGGCGAGTATTGGGCATTTTAACGGGGGCTGCAATACGAGCCCGGTCCACTCCGGGCCGGCAGCGGGGCCGGCTGACGGGATACGCCGGCTCATGGGTCTTCGACCCGGATCACTTCCGGGCGGACCTGCCAGCGGCCCTGCAGGCGCCGGCCCGCCAGCAAGCCGAGGCCGAGCCCCGCGACCGCGCCCAGCAATGCACCTGAATCGCCCCCAAGACTCATGACTCCTGCGACGGTGCCGGCCAAAAGGCCCGCCCAGGGCAATCCATGCACCAGCAGCGTTGCGTGAAATACCTGGCGATACCGCAACGAAACCGACACCAGGTCTCCCGGCCGATGGCGGCCGGAAGCGCGAACCCGAAGGGAGGATGGCGGCTTCCAGCCCCACATGCAGGTACCCTCGCAACCGCTGCAGCGGGGCGCGGGCAGGATAGCCAGGTCCATCCAGCCGTCGCCGGCAATCCGCCGGACACGGGCGCGCGCCGTCAGGCACTCCGGTTCGGAACGAGGCGGGTCATCCTGGCGCATGGATTCCAGCGGCATATTGCCGACCAAGCGGACCGAATCAGGGACTCGCGAAGGACGTTGCTATGGACTCCACCGTGACCGCGGGTACTTCGCCCACGGCGGTGATCTGGCGGCCGCTGAATTCGAACGAGAAGGCATTGGTGCTGCCGATCCGGGACAATCCGCCGGCCACCTCGGGTTCGCTGTCCGGGCTCTCGACGAACACCGAAACGGTCGCAAGCCCGTCCGAATACACCAGGTGTTCCACCGGGTGCTCGGACCCGGCCATGCGCGTCAGCGTTGCCACCGAAAGCTGGAAACCATCCGGCAACCGGGTCGCCCGCCACTGTGGCGACTCCTCCGTGACTCCATTTTCCGATGGCATGATCCACTCGAAGCCCTGCGCGTCGATGGTGGGCTCCAGGGCGGAAGGAGGAATATTCTCGCCGATATCGATCTGGGTGAACGCCATCTGTTCGACGGTGCGCCCCTGCTCGTCCCTGAGTTGAGACTTGAGCGGCATCGCGGTCTCGCTGTCGAGCCACAGCCGGTACCCGTAGCGAAACTCGTCCCTCGGATGGATGGCCACGACCTGCGCGTCCCTTTCCACCACGCGTTCGGTGTGCAGCAGCGCGATCTCGTAGGAACGCGCCAGGTCCTCGGAGTAGTTGGGCAATGCGGATACCAGCGGGCTGACGTCCCGGCTGTTCTCGAGCAAAACGATCTGCCGGTCGGGAAGGATGCAGTAGATTTCGTCCTCGTTGCGGATGATCTCCCGGCCGACGCCGTCCATGGACACGATGCGCTCGCTGATCCGGCCATCGTCGTTACGGTGGACGATCTGCAGCGTATCGACCTCGTCGCCCAACAGGTGCACAAACGTGCCCCGGTAGCTCAACTCCTCGACCGCGCTGGTCATGCGATCGAGCCACTGCTGCGCGTCCTGAGCCGCCGCCTGGAGCGTGGCGCATCCCACCACGGTGCCGGCCAGAGACCGGAGTGACGAGGGTCGGCCCACCTATCTTTCCCGTACCGGCGGCGGAGTCACCAGTACCGTGGTGCCCTCGTTGCTGATCACATGGGTGTGAATCGAGGTGCGCCGGATACCCGGTGCGTACTGCCCGTGCGTGATGAGGTAGTTGGTCAGGCGAATCGGCGGCGGCGACAGGGTATCGCCGACACTCAGGGGACCGGCCGCTTCGCCGGGCACGACGTAACTGGGTGGGTCTTGCAGCCCGAAGCCGGACGATACGCCCGCGACCTGGGGCACCGGATCGGACGCGTCAAGCGGGCTGTTGACGGTATTGAGCAGCGCCAGTGCGGCCACGGCCACACTGGCGGCAATCCCCAGCCCAATGGCCGGACGGAAGTACCGGCTCCGAGCCGCCGGGGATTCCCGCACCTGCTCCAGCGCCCGAATGCCGTCCAGTTCCGCCCGCACCCTGCGGCGCAGGACGTCGGGGTCCGGATTCGGCAGTTCGCCCCGCAGCGCGGCGCCGATGATCGAGTAGCGCAGGACACGGTCGCGGGTTTTCGGATCGCGCTCCATCCGGCGTACGAGAAAAGCACATTCCTCCGCAGACAATTCGTCGT
>VYEH01000030.1:0-605 GCA_009843005.1 Pseudomonadota bacterium
GCTGAATACGATGTCGAACTGGCCTGCTTCCGCACCGGCTGCGATCTGCAAGTGCACGAACAGGTAGTTCGGATTGCCCGTCGTCGTGACCTCCCCCCCGGTGACGCCCGGCCAGTCAACGGTCGGCGACATCGCTCCGACATCCTCGCCATAGACGAGCAATTGCAGTTGCGGATTCTCGAATCCGACCCACCAGAAAGGCGGTTCGACCCGTTCGATCTCGGCTGCCAACGCGTTGGACATCACCCACCCCAGCAGCACTGCCAGGGCGACACAAGATCGCTTCGCCATAATTCTCATCGTACCTACCCCTGCATCTCCTCCAGCTCAAGCCCGCGCGTTTCGTGAACGTGCCTGATCACAAAGTAAACCGAAATGACCGCCGCCAGCGCATACAGCGAGTACGCGCCCATCAGCCCGATGCTGACGAGCAAAATGGGAAATGTCATGGTAATCCCGAAGTTCGATCCCCATTGCGCAAGTCCGCTGATGGCCAGGCCGGAACCGCGAATCTGGTTGGGGAACATCTCGCCCAGCATGACCCACATCACCGGTCCCCACGATGCGTTGAAAAAGAACACGTACAAGTTTGCGGCAACCAGCGC
>VYEH01000030.1:615-3463 GCA_009843005.1 Pseudomonadota bacterium
TTCCCATGGTATCCGACAATTGCAGCGCACCCTGCTCATCCAGGGTGGCGCTCGCGAACGCCAGCGCCATGGCGGAGAGCGTAAAGGCCATGCCCACCGAACCGATCCACAGCAGAGGCTTTCTGCCGATCCGGTCGATCAGGCTGACAGTGATCAGGCAGGCGCCGATGCTGACGGCGCCCGAGATGACGTTGATCAGCAGGGCGTCGCTTTCTGAAAACCCGACTGACTGCCAGAGCACGGCGCCGTAATAGAAAACCACGTTGATGCCGACGAGCTGTTGAAACGTCGCCAGTCCGATGCCGACCCAGACGAGCTTGCGCACCCTTCCCGTGGTGCTGTCGATGAGATCCGAGAATCTCGGGCGATGGTGATCCTCGGCCAGGGATTCATCGATTTCCGTGAGCTTCTCCTCACCACGCTCCCGGCCGTAGAGTCGGGTCAGAACGGCACGTGCGGTCTCCGTCCTGCCGCGAATCACGAGATATCGCGGGCTTTCGGGAATCAGCAGCAGTCCGAGGAAGAACAGCACCGCCGGCGCCATTTCGATCCAGAACATCCAGCGCCAGGCCTCGAATCCGAGCCACAACACGGAAGTGGATGCGCCTGCGAAGCCTGCCAGAAGGAAGTTGCTGACAAAGGCGCTGAAAAGCCCGGTGATGATGGCGATCTGCTGTACGGTGATCAGGCGTCCGCGGTAGTGGGCGGGCGCGACTTCACCGATGTAGGCCGGCGCGATGACGCTGGCGGCGCCGACCGCCATCCCTCCGAGCACGCGGAAAAAGACGAACTCGGCGGAACTGGAGGCGATGCCCGAACCCCAGGCGCTGACCACGAAGAAGATCGAGGCAACGATCAACAAATTGCGGCGACCGATCACGTCCGCCAGACGTCCGGCGAAAAACGCGCCCGCCGCGCAACCGAGCAGCATCGACGCGACGTTGAACCCTGTGCCGACACTGTCGGACTGGAACGCGATCTGCAGGCCGTCTACGGTGCCGTTGATTACTCCGCTGTCGAAGCCGAAGAGAAAGCCGCCTATGGTCGCGATACAGCTGATCGCGATAATGAACCTGGAGTTCAATTGGCTTCTTCCGCCCAGAACTGCCGGTAGAGCTCGGCTCGAATCGCCTCGTCCCTGCCCCCGCCGCCCTGGGGAACCGAATTCATCTGGGACATGATCACGCCGACGAATTCTCGTTTGGGGTCCACCCAGAAGTGGGTGCCCTCGTATCCGCCGCCGATCCAGAGTCCTGCCTCGCCCTCTCCCCGCTCCCGCATGGGTTCTCCGGGAACCCAGAGATTCATGCCGTTGTGGCCTTCGGGGTTGTCGAGCTGGGTATGCGGTGCGTAGATGTCCTCGACGGTCGCTGTCTCCAGGAAGCGGTCCCCGTTCAGGGTTCCGTGGTTCAGCAGCATCCGCAGAAAATCGGCGTAACCGTCGGCCGTCGCCAGCATGCCCTCACCGCCAAGGTAGAGCAGATGTTCGGGATCGTATCCCGGTACGTCCGCGCCGAAGATATCCAGTTCCCCGGGATGCGCAACCCGCAATTCGCCATCGCGGCCGCTGACTCTCGGCAAGAGTTCCACACCCGCCGGGAGGCCGTACTGCAGTCCGTGGATACCCAGCGGCCCGGTCAATCGCTCCGCCACCAGCTGCTTGAGACTCTTGTTCGTCGCGCGCTCCGCCACCATGCCAAGCACGGTCGTGTTGGTCCCATAGAAGTACGTCGCGCCCGGCTGCTGAACGAGCGGCAGTCGCGCGAGCCGGTCGATGAAGTCCTGGGTATCGGCCGCCACGGCCACGTTCTGTTCATTCAACGGGGCGTCCAGGCACGGAAAGCCGGTCAGTGCATAGTAGAACCCGGCCTCGTGGTTGATCAGGTGGCGCACCGTCATCACCGTGTCCACGGGCGCCAATTGAAACGGGCAGGCGGACGCCCTGTCTCCTCTCTCCAGTTCGCCGAAACTCCCGCCGTCGGCGGTCACCGCTACCTGCATATCCGTAAATTCCGGGATGTAGTCGGTGACCGGATCCTCAAGGCTCAGAATGCCGTCCTCCACCAGGTCCAGGACCGTGGAGATGGTGACGATCTTGCTCATGGACCAGATGCGGATCCACGTCTGGCCATCGATCGCGGCGTCCGGCAGGAACTCGCGATTGACCGCGCCGTGCTCGTAGACGACATTGCCGTCCCGATCTTCCAGGCGCGCATAAATGAAGGGATAGTAGCCGTCATCCACGAAACCATCGATTACGGCATCCACGGCGTCGGGGTCGGGAATGTTGACTGCGGCAGCAGCCTGACCCGAAAGAGTCGAGAGCGCCAGACCCGCGAAGGCTACGGACAGGGAACGAAAATTCAACATGATGATGGGCTCCTTGCGGGGGCCGGAAAACGCGCTGGAGCGCGCAATGTTAACACTCAACCTACCGTGCCACGGTAACGCCTGCGACCCGTGGCGAATCCGCGCATAAGTTAGAATGCGTATTGAACGCGAGCAACAATGGGGGCGCGATGAGGCTTTTTTCACTGGTCCTTCTCTACGCTGCCCTGTCCGCCGATCTTTGGGCCGATGTGCGGCTCCCTGGGCTGTTCGGCGACCACATGGTCTTGCAGCGCGACATGCCGATTCATGTCTGGGGCTGGGCCGACCCCGGAGAAGCGGTCAGCGTCGCCTTTCGCGGGGAATCGGCGGGTACCATTGCGTCTCCCGACGGCCGCTGGGAAATCTTTCTTGAACCCGCCGAAGCGGGGGGGACTTACGATCTCGTAATCGCCGGCGAGAATTCGGTCCGGCTGACTGACATCCTCGTCGGCGTCGGCTGGGTGGGTTCAGGCCAATC
>VYEH01000030.1:3473-8141 GCA_009843005.1 Pseudomonadota bacterium
ATCCAACATGCAATGGCCGCTCGAGCGCGCCAATGACGCGATGGAGGAGATCGCGGCAGCGCAGTACCCCGGAATTCGCTATTTCACGGTGGCGCGGACGGCTGCGGATACACGCAAGGACGATGTCGAAGGCAAATGGCGGATCGTAACGCCGGAGACGGCGGGCGAATTTTCAGGCGTCGCCTACTTCTTCGCTCGCCACTTGCACCGTGAACTCGGCGTCCCGTTCGGGATCATCATATCGGCCTGGGGTGGGACGCCCGCCCAGTCATGGACGAGTTCGCGCAAGCTTTCGGCCGATCCGGCGTTGGCGGAATTTGTGGCGAAATTCGAGGCGGATGGCGAAGCGGCGAGACCGGGATATGACGCTGCTTTCGCGGACTGGGAAAGACAGGCCGCAGAGGCTGAAGCCGCAGGAGACGAAGCCCCGCGAAGGCCACCACGCCCGCGCGCCCTGAATCCGTCGGCAACACCGTCGTGGCTGTTCAACGGGATGATCGCGCCGCTGACCCCGTACCCGATACGCGGTGTGATCTGGTACCAGGGGGAAAATGACGCCAACAACCGCCAGGCGCTTCTCTATCGCCGGCTGTTTCGCTCTCTGATCGAGGACTGGCGGCATGAATGGGGGCAAGGCGCCTTCCCCTTCCTCTTCGTGCAACTGCCCAATTTTGCTGGTGGCGCCGAGGGCAGCGAGTGGCCGGAACTGCGGGAGGCCCAGGCCATGGCGCTTGGTCTTGCCGGAACGGGCATGGCAGTGACCATAGACATCGGCGATTCGACCGATATACACCCCGGCAACAAGCAGGATGCGGGTCTGCGGCTGGCGCTGGCCGCGCGCGCCATCGCTTACGGGGAGCAGGGTCTGGAGTTCTCGGGACCGATGTACCGCCAGACCACGCGACAGGGATCCGCGCTGCGGCTCTGGTTTGACCACGCAGGTTCGGGACTGCAGGCGCGCGGCGCACCGCTGGTGGGATTTGAACTGGCGGGATCGGACGGCAAGTTCGTCAAGGCCGACGCCAGCATCGACGGGAGCTCGGTCATCCTGACCAGTCCCGAGGTCGAGGCGCCGGTCCAGGCGCGCTATGCCTGGGGGGATGATCCGCAGAGCAATCTGATCAATGGCGCGGGACTGCCGGCATCACCGTTCCGAACGATGGACTGAGACGCCCATGCGCTGGATACCGCTTTTCGCTCTCATACCGCTTTCCATCGGCTTACAGGCCCAGGAGACGCGCACGAATATCGTTTTGCTCCTGGCCGACGATCTGGGCTACAACGAACTCGGCTCGTACGGGCAAACGGTCATCCAGACGCCGGAACTGGACAGGCTGGCAACACAGGGCATGCGGTTTACCGACTTCTACGCCGGCAATGCCGTGTGCTCCCCGGCGCGAGCGGTCCTTCTGACCGGCAAGAGCGCGGCGAACGTGGCCATCCGCGGCAATGCCGGCTTCTTTGGAAACGACAGGTGGGAGGGCGTCGCACTCGACAGGGACGAATTTACCCTTGGCGAAATGATGAAGGGAGCAGGATACCAGACGGCCTTCGTCGGCAAATGGCATCTGGATAACCCCGATGACGTGGAAACCTGGGCCTGGGGCCACGGTTTCGACTATGCCGTTCAGGAGCAGTGGTCCGCTCGTTTCGGCGGCAGGGAGTTTCCCCCACAACGGTTGTGGGTAAACGGAGACCAGGAATTCGTCCCCTACGATTACCGCCAGTACGACGGCAAGGACCATTTTCGAACGGATTTCGCATTCGAATTTCTCGATAGCATGGACAGGGACAGGCCCTTTTTCCTGTTCATGTCCTACCGGGCGCCGCACTCGTTCGAAGGCCCGCTCCGGGATACCGAACTCTACGCGGACCGGGGCTGGCCGGAGATCGAAAGAGTGCATGCGGCCAAGATCACGCTGCTCGACAGGCAGGTCGGGCGACTGCTGAACAAGCTCGAGGAGATGGGCGAGCTGGACAACACGCTGGTGCTGTTCACCAGCGACAATGGCGCGCACTTTGCGGACGGGGGGCACGATCTAGAGTTTTTCGACAGCAACGGAGCGCTCAGGGGCGGGAAGAGGGATCTGTACGAAGGCGGTGTTCGGGTGCCGCTGATCGCATATTGGCCTGGACGAGTCGAGGCCGGAGCGACGACCGGGCATATCTCTGCCTTTCAGGACTTGATGCCTACCTTTGCCGACATAGCCGGTATTGAAACACCCGAGCAATCCGACGGCATTTCATTCCTGCCGCTTCTGCTCGGCGAAGAACAGCGGGAACACGAGTCATTGAACTGGGAAATTCAACTGAGCGGCTGGTTCCAGACGCTGCCGGATGGCGGTTTTCGCCAATCCGCCAGAATGGGTGAATGGAAGGCGGTGCGCTACGGCGTCGATTCGGCTACGGAGTTGTATAACCTGAATCAGGACATCTCAGAGTCGAACGACGTGGCGGACGATCATCCGGAAATCGTGGAGACGATGAACCGGCTGTTCGAATCCGCCCGCACCGATACGCCCGGCTTTCCCTACGGTGGCGTGGTGCAGCATCACCTGTCGCAGGATCGATACCAGGCGGAATAGCGCAGGAACCGCCTACTGCCTCCCTTGACGTGTCGGCGCCTCGATCTCGGTCTGCAGTCCCAGGTCGCCCTGATCCCGCATCCACGCTTGTAGCTGCTCCAGCATGGCGGCGATCCGCTCCTGGTGATCCGCCATTTCTAAAAGGTTCGTCATCTCGTGAGGGTCCGCTTCCAGGTCGAAGAACTCGAACTCGGGCCGGTGCTGGTATCGCTCGAACAGTTCCCTCGCGTGGGCGTCGGTTTCGCCAAGGTCGCGCCACGAGAAGTAGAATCCGCCGTTGCCTTGCTCGGTGATTAGGTTCGTGAACCGATTGCCTGGAACCAGGTTCCAGATCAGCTTGTACCGCTCGTCGCGGATCGACCGGATCGGGTAGGGTTCCAGGTTCGCGCTGATGCCGGTTGTGGTCTGGATCCCGTAGACGACGTCGCGGTGTTCCGGGCCAGCCTCAAGCAGCAGATCCAGCATGCTCCGTCCTTCGATCTCGGGAGCCGGCACGCCCCCGGCGGCCTCGATCCAGGTCGGAAGCAGATCGTTGGCCTGTAGCAAGGCGGACGATGTTCTGCCGGCAGGTACCCGATCGTTCCAGCGGACGACCAGTGATCCTCTGACGCCCGCGTCGTAGAGCGACCACTTGGCGAAGGGGCCGCCGATGCCCTGCTCGGTGTAGAACATGGTCAGCGTGTTTTCGTGGGCGCCATGCTGTTCGAGCAGGTCGAGGATACGGCCTAGCTCGCCGTCCATGTAGGTGATCTCGGCGTAGTACCGGGTCAGCGCATCCCGGGTTTCGGGGGTGTCGACGAACCAGGGCGGCAGTTCGAGTTGCGCCGCGTCGTAGCGCGAGGACTCGCCCTTGTCCCACGGCAGGTGCGGTTCGTTTGAACCGACGATCAAGGCGAAGGGTTGCTCGGGGTCGCGGGCGATGAATTCGCCGATCGGGTCGAAGTCGAGGGACCAGCCTCCGATCCTCTCGAATGGATAAACGCTCTCCGGATTCACGTGCAACTTGCCCGCCAGTCCGACGCGATAGCCCAGGTCCGTCAGGTAGTGGACGACGCTCCTGGTGTCCTCGTATGCATGCGCGTGGTTCGGCCAGGCGCCGCTCCGGACCGGATACTGTCCGGTGTAGATCATGTGGCGCGTCGGCGAGCACATGGCGGTGGCCGTGAACATGTGGGTGTAGGTGGTGCCTTCCCGGGCCAGCCCATCCAGATTCGGTGTGTGGACCATCGGATTGCCCAGCGCGCCGGCGTCGCTCCAGGTCATGTCGTCGGCGACGAACAACAGGATGTTCGGACGGTCCTGTTCCTGAGCGCCGGCCGAACCGACGAAAAGAGCGGCAGCGATTACCAGGTAAATCAGGGCGGGTATGCGTGTCACGCCAATTTCACATCGACGTATCGAAAACCGTGCTGCATGCCGACGAGTTCCTTACCGGTTCGAATTTGGGCAGTTTGAGTATAGCTTGCCGACCGGCAGGAATGACTGGAGAATCAGCTCAATCCAAAATGTCCAGCGCTCGAACCATTTGCCAGAATCTCGCCAAATCACCGAGTTTCGCGACTTGTTCCCCGGCGTCTCGGCTCTGATAGTGAACGCTCCCGGGCTCGCGCCCAGCGGAGGGCCCGGACCCTCAATTGCAGAACGCCCCATTGGCGAATAAGGTAGGCACATGGCATCGATCGACACATTGGCTGCGGCGAAGGAATTGCAGGACGCGGGATTCGACCCGAACCAAGCAGAAGCGCTCGCTCGCACGGTAGGAAAACTCGAATCCGAGCATTTGGCCACCAAGACGGACCTGGCCGGGCTCAGAGCGGATCTCTACCGGGTCGCCTTGGGCATCATTGGCGCGAACGCCGCCATTACATTGGGGATCGTCCGGTTTCTGGGCTGATAACGCGTGAAGTTAACGAGCCAATCCGGAAGCATGCGTGCCTATGCGAACAACGCGGAATCCTGCTGCGCGTAACGCAGCAGCGGGCCGCTCGAATCAACTGAAGCGGTCAGAACCGGTACGACCCGCCGAAGAAGTAGGTTGCGCCGTACTCTTGCCAGTCCTTGATCTGGCGTTGGTCATTGTTCA
>VYEH01000070.1:0-6460 GCA_009843005.1 Pseudomonadota bacterium
TGCTTGAGTCGTTCGCCAAGCTCTTCCGCGATCGCTATCGGTGTTTTTTCTCCAATATCCATAAAGTGCAATAATTGGAATATATATGTGTGATATCCAAATTAAGTTCTGATATTAGCATATTAATACTTGTAGATCATGAGTGGGGCTGCATGACTCTATCGGCAATGCAACTGCCGCCATCGCAACGCACGGGAATTGATCCTTGAGGAGGCGCCAGCAGGGCGGCAGCTCAGGATATACGCCCCATAACCCGTCGCGCCTATCCTTCGCTCCGGACTTGTTCCCGTGTGCCGCGCAACCTACCATTAGCGACAAGCACAGAAATCCCGGGAGTGCGCGGCGCATCCATGGACTTCGCGACCCGACTGCTGCAATGGAGGCAGTTCGCCCCGGAGCAATGGGCGACGGCCGCCAACCGTTACCTGCCCCCCGCGGTCAGCGCCGTGCTCGTGTTGGCACTGGCGTGGCAGGCGGCCAGGCTGACCTGGGCGCTGATTCCGGGCGTGTCGGCGGATGCGCCACCGCCTGTATTGAGCCCCGGCGCCCCCGAGCAGTCGGCGCCGGCGACACAAGCCATTGACATCACCCGGATAATGGACAGCGACCTCTTCGGGGCGGTTTCCAGCGAACCCGTGGCGCCGGTGGCCGTCAGCGTGCTGGAGGCTCCCGAGACCACGCTCAATTTGCAGCTCAAGGCCACCGTATCGGATACGGTGGAGAATCGCCGCGGCGCCGCGATCATCGCCAGCGGCCAGGTGGAGAAGACCTATACCGTCTCCGACGTCATCGAGGGGGCCGGCGGAGCGCAACTGCATGCGATCTACAGCGACCGGGTGATCCTCAACCGCGCCGGGCAGCTCGAAACCCTGAGCCTGCCCACCGAGTACGCATCCGGCAACATCGGTGCGGTCTTCGCGGCGCCTCCCATGCCGGTCCCCGTCGAGGCGACGCTCAGGAGCGTGATCAGCGACAACGCGACGCGCATCAACGAGATCGTCCGGGTCGCCGCCCACATTGAACAGGGTAGAATGATCGGATTCAGGCTCAACCCCGGCGAGCAGCCCGAGCAATTTTCGGCGCTGGGGTTTCAGCCGGGCGATGTGGTGACGGAGATCAACGGCACGGCCATGTCCGATCCCAGCCGCGGACTGCAGGTGTTCGAGAGCCTGGGTGAGAGCACCATGGCCAACGTCACCGTAGTCCGCGACGGCGCACCGCAGGTTCTGACCATCGACACGACCCTGTTGGGTGAACTGGACGCCGCTCGATAGCAGCGGGAGGCAAACTATGGAACAGGTCATTCGCACCAGGACTTCTGCCTGGCCGGCAGTGCTCGCGTTGGCGACGTTTTTTGCCGTCATGCGAGCCGATGCCCAGCAGCCGGGCCCGCAGATCATGCCCAACTACCGGGAAGCCGACCTGCGCCAGGTCGTGGAGGCCGTGGGCGAGGTCACCGGCCGGAACTTTCTCGTTGACCCCAGGGTAACCGGGCAGGTGACGTTTCTGTCCTATTCTCCGATGTCGGCCGAGGCGTTCTACGAGGCCTTTCTGGCCACGCTGCAGATTCACGGCTTCATCGCGGTCGAGTCCGAGGATGTCGTCAGGATCGTCCCCGATGCCACGGCGCGGGTACACCCCGGGCTCGCCGAGGAGACCGGCGGCGACCGAATCGTCACCCAGGTCGTGCAACTCGCCAACGTCGGCGCCGCACAACTCGTGCCGATCCTTCGCCCCCTGATTCCGCAGTACGGGCACCTGGCGGCCCACCCCGGATCCAACACGCTGATCATCGTTGACCGCGGTTCCAACGTCGATCGGATGCTGAACATCATCGGCCGCATGGATCAGTCCACGGACGAGGAAATCGAGGTGATCCGGCTGGAGAACGCTTCGGCAAGCGAAGTGGTCACCATGCTCGGGGCCCTGGAACAGGGCGCCGTGACCGAGGGCATTCCGCCAATGCAGATCGCCGCGGACGACCGCACCAACAGCATTCTGCTGTCCGGACCCACCGACCGGCGGTTGCGGTACCGGGCCCTGATCGCGCACCTTGATACGCCTTTCGGCGAGAGCGGAAATACCCAGGTACGGTACCTGAACTATGCGAGTGCCGAGGACCTGGCCACCAACCTTCAGTCGCAATTCGGTGGCCTGGCCGCCGGCGAAGGCGCCTCGGCGGACGCCGTGAACATCTGGGCCGACGCCGGCACCAATTCGCTGATCATCAACGCGCCGGCCCGCATCATGCAGGACATGAACTCGGTGATCGATCGCCTGGATATTCGCCGGGCCCAGGTACAGGTCGATGCGATCATTGTCGAACTGTCGGAGCGCCGGGCAAACGAACTCGGGGTGAACTGGGTCCTTCAGGGCGCCGCAGACAACAGCCCCATCGCCGGAACCAATTTTTCCACAGGTAACGCGCCCGGCATCCTGCAGTTGGCCGGAGCTGCCGCTGGTACGGGTACCGGTGGCCAGGCCGGTCAACTCGCTCTGGACCCTCAAGGCCTGCTGGCGGCCGTGGGACGCATTACCGATACAGGAACCAGTTGGGCGGCGCTGCTCTCGGCTCTGGCCTCGGACACCGCCACCAACATCATCGCCACGCCCACCATCGTCACCCTGGACAATGAGCAGGCATCGCTTACCGTCGGCAGCGAAGTACCGTTCCTCACGGGGCAGTACGGCAGCACGGCGGGCACTGTCGGCACACTCAATCCATTCCAGACCATCAGCCGCAACTCGGTCGGCACCACCCTGACGATCACGCCCCAGATCAACGAGGGTTCGGGCGTGAAGCTCCTGATCGAGCAGACGACTTCGAGCATCAGCCCAGCGGTCGAGGGCGCCGTGGACCTGGTCACCGACCAGCGCAGTATCACCACGTCGGTATTCGTTGACGACGGCAACATACTCGTGCTGGGCGGCCTGATCGACGACCAGTTGCGCGAGGTGGAGCGGCGCGTGCCGGTTCTGGGACAAATACCGGGTCTTGGCGCGCTGTTCCGGTCCCAGTCCACGGAATTGGACAAGACCAACCTGATGGTCTTCATCCGTCCGACCATCATGCGCGACAGCGTCCAGGCCGCCTTCCAGACCGACGCCAAGTACCGGTACATCCGCGACCTGCAACTCCAGCAAGGCGAGCAGAGCGTGCAGTTGATGAGCGATGTGGAGCGCCCCACGCTGCCGGAACTCCCGCCCGTTCAACCCCCGGACGAACCGGACGAATCGGACCAGCCGGACGAACCGGACGAGCCGGCGGAGTAGCGAAGTGGCTGAGACGGAGGCCGTCGCGGAACGGAGCGCGACCGAGCCCGCACCCCGCGAGCGCATGCTGCCGTTCGCGTTCGCCAAGCGCCAGGGCGTGCTGTTGCAATACGATCGCGGCGAGTATCCCCAGGTCATCTACCGGCCGGGCGTTTCACCCCAGTCGCTGGCCGAGGTGCGCCGGTTCGTGGGCGTCAGGGTCGCCTACTCCGGCGTGGATGCCGAGACGTTCGAGACACAGCTTCAGGCGGCCTACGAGAGCGGCGCCGCCATCACCATGATGGAGGGCCTGGACGACGAGACCGACCTGCTCCAGGTGGCGCAGCAGCTCCCGGAGCCCTCCGACCTGCTGGAGAGCGACGATGAGGCGCCCATCATTCGCCTCATCAACGCGGTCCTCACCCAGGCGGTGAAGAAGAACGCCTCGGATATCCACATCGAGCCTTACGAGAACCGCCTCGCGGTCCGGTTCCGGATCGACGGCGTGCTGCAGGAGGTCCTGCAGTCCCGCCGCGCCGTGGCGCCCCTGGTGGTGTCGCGCGTCAAGGTCATGGCCAAGCTGGACATCGCCGAGAAGCGCCTGCCCCAGGACGGACGCATCTCGCTGCGGATCGCGGGGCACGCCGTCGACGTGCGCGTCTCCACGATCCCGTCCGGTCACGGTGAGCGCGTGGTGCTGCGGCTGCTGGACAAGCAGGCTGGACGACTGGACCTGGCGCACCTGGGCATGTCAGAGCGCGACCAGCGGCGCATGGACGAACTCATCCATCGCCCACACGGCATCCTCCTGGTCACCGGACCCACCGGTTCCGGCAAAACCACCACGCTCTACGCGGCGCTTGAGCGAATCAACGACCTGACCCGCAACATCCTCACGGTGGAAGACCCCATCGAGTACTACATCGACGGCATCGGCCAGACCCAGGTCAACACCAAGGTGGACATGACCTTCGCCAGGGGGCTTCGGGCTATCCTTCGCCAGGATCCCGACGTGGTGATGGTCGGTGAGATCCGTGACCTGGAAACCGCCGAGATCGCCGTCCAGGCGAGCCTGACCGGTCACCTGGTGCTGTCGACGCTGCATACCAACACCGCCGTGGGGGCGGTGACCCGGTTGCGCGACATGGGCGTGGAACCGTTCCTGCTGTCGTCCAGCCTGATCGGCGTGCTGGCGCAGCGGCTGGTCCGGGTGCTGAATCCGGAGACCCGCACGGCGTATACCGCCGGCGACTACGAATGCCAATTGATCGGCGCCGATCCGCACAACCCGCCGACGCTCCACCGCGCCAACGAAAACGAGTTCGGATACCAGGGGCGTACGGGCATTTACGAACTCGTGGTCATCGACGATGCCATGCGGACCATGATCCACGAGGGCGCCGGCGAGCATGCGCTAGAGAACCAGGCGCGCATCAATGCCCCGGGCATTCGCGAGGACGGCATTCGCAAGGTGCTGGATGGCGAGACGACACTGGAAGAAGTCCTGCGGGTGACCCGCAGCGACTGACCGGCCGATGGAAGAACCGGTCACCTTCGAGTCGGCCGGAGGGTTGAGTCTCTCCGGCGTCATCCATGTCCCGAACGGCCTGCGGCCAGGCGAAAGACGGCCGGGCTTCATCGTGCTGCATGGTTTCGGCAGCAACCACAGCGCCGGCAACACCGTTTCGCCCGCACGGATGCTCTGTGAGTGGGGCTACGTGACGCTTCGCTTCAGCATGCGCGGCTGCGGCGACAGCGAAGGCGAGTTCGGGCGCATCATTTGCATGGACCAGGTCGAGGATACCCGGCACGCACTGAGTTTCCTTCTGGACCGGCCGGAAATCGACGCCGGCCGCGTGGGACTGCTCGGCAGCAGTTTCGGTGCGGCGGTGGCACTCTATACGGCGGGGGTCGACCAGCGCCCCGCCGCAGTCATCTCGTCGGTGGGCTGGGGCAACGGAGAAACCAAGTTTCGCGCCCAGCATGCCCAGCCCGAAGCGTGGGAGAAATTCACCGCGATGCTGGCCGCTGGAGCCGAGCATATGAAACGAACGGGCGAATCGCTGATGGTGACACGCTACGACATCGTGCCGATCCCCGATCGTCTTCGCGGCCACCTGGCAACCAAGTCGGTGATGCAGTTCCCTGTAGAAACAGCGCAGAGCATGTTCGACTTCAGGCCGGTGGACGTCGTCGGCCACATCGCGCCCCGCCCCCTACTGCTTCTGCACGCCGCGCAGGATTCGGTATGTCCGGCAGAGCAGTCCATCGAGTTGTTCAATCGCGCGGGACAACCGACCGAACTGCACCTGCTGACCGACGTCGATCACTTCCTCTTCGCGGAGGGCAACGACCGGGTCAGAACGCTGGTGAAGGACTGGCTGGACCGTTATCTGCCGGTTATCCCCTAGACGCCCGGGCACCCAGCACTACCGAGGATGACGCGCTGATTCACTCACCCAACCCTTCCAGGTATTTCCGGTTGACAGACAAGTCTGAAGGGCCGGGGAAGGCGCCAACGAGGTCGGCCACTCGGGACAGGCCCGAGCCCGTCCGAGCCGATTCGTCTTCCCGCAGGACTGTCCGTATGGCTTCACGGACCAACTGGGACTTGCTGATTCCCCTGCGATTCGCCGCCTCGGCAAGTTCTGCGGCCAAGGTATCGGAAACTTTTAGCGACATGGTGTTCATTGTTAGCAAATCTCATATGTGGGTATTACCTGCTGAAGCGCGGTACTACCTTAGAATACGCACGGTACTAAATGAGGTTGCTCCCATTGTTCGACTGGCAGCCCGTGACAAAGTCGCGCGCAGTACCGAGACAGGCGAGGCAGCCGGGAGATCGCCGACTAAAGTCCCAGCAACGCCTTTGCTTCGGCTACGACGGACTCCGGCGTATCCAACGCATTCTCGACGATCGCCTGTAGCTCCACTCCATGCCTTGGGGTGACTGGAGCGCGCATGGAAGTCTGTATGGCGTCAGCGAAGGAATCGTCTTCGAGCGTAGCGTCAAATGCTGTTCGTAACGCAGCCAGCCGATCGGGCGGCAGTTCGGGCGGTGCAAACAGGGGCCAGCCCATGTCCGGGCCGATCTCCAGGATCTGCGCCAGCGCCCGCTCCCCGTCGCTGGCAACCAGGTCGCCGATGTGAGGCGTATCCGGCGCCCGGGCATCCGGCGGGCCGATGCGAACCACGAAGCCAAGGCGGC
>VYEH01000070.1:6470-8138 GCA_009843005.1 Pseudomonadota bacterium
GTAGCCGGTAATGATCCTCACGTTGAGGCCAAGCAGTTCCCTGGCCAGGGTGGGCAACTGGTACAGCAACGAGCCGCGGCCCGTGGCGCCGAGAATGATCTCCGTCTGCCGCGCCTCATCGATCGTCGTGGCCGGAGAATCCGCCAGCACCGTGATCGCGTTGGTGGAGGTGACCGCCGACCCGATCCAGGTCAGTTCGCGGCCGTCGTACCTGGCCCGATCGGGCTCCATGAGCTGCGCAAGGATGATGGCGGGAAGGCTGTAACCCAATACCGTGCCGTCCCGGGCAGCGGACCGGTATATGTGATTGGCCATGGTGACGCTGCCGCCGCCAGGCATGTTCTGCACTATGACCGTCGGTTCGCCGGGCACGGTTTCCTCGAGAAACCCCGCGATAATGCGAGCGGTGATATCGGTGATGCCGCCGGGCCCGGCGCCTACCAGGATCGTGATCGACCGGTTGGAGTAGAACTCGGCCACATCCTGTGCGGCGGTTGGAGTCGGACCGGCCAGAAATGCGGTCGCCAGGGCCGCCGGGAGCGTAAACCCGGCTGACCCGATGCGTCGCCCGATGGTGTACAGTTCGCGTTTCATCCTGCGAACTTACCCGCAGTCGGACCCGCTGGCAAGCGACTGCGCGGCGCCCTGAACCGGCGAAAAAGACCCGGCTGCAACGATGGCTCCGCGAGTTCATATTGGCCGAGCTTATGGTGGCGGAAAGAATTAAATATTGGGCAACATACGGTTGCGGCGATATAGTGATTCATTGCGGCAAACCGATTCCGGCCGTAATTCGGTTACACAGGACGAGGCCGCCGCAAGCGTCCACAGCCGGGAGGCGGGCACCATGCAAACAGACGGGACGGTACTGGACCAGGGTTCCGCACTGTATCCCTTCCCCGAGGGCTGGTATTTCGTTGCAACCCGCGAGTCCATCCTCAGGGACAAACTGTTGGCAAAGACCTGGCTGGGTCAAAACATCGTCGCCTGGTGCAACGATGAAGGACGCCTCTGCGTGGCCGAGGCGGTTTGTCCCCACATGGGCGCCGACCTGAGGCCCGAGGGCGGAGGGGCGGTGCGCAACGGCTGCCTCGTCTGTCCGTTCCACGGCTTCGAGTTCGATGCGGCCGGCCAGTGCGTCGCCACGCCCCATGCCCCACCGCCAAGAACGGCCAGGCTGAAGGTGTTCGAAACCCAGGAAGTGCTCGGCCTCGTCTTTGCCTGGTGGGGTATCGAAGGCCGATCGCCGCAGTGGAGACTGCCCGAAGAGCCGTCAACCGGAGCGGATTGGAGTTCTTTCGAGTTCAAGACCTTCCGTTTCCGGGGCCATCCACAGGAGACCGCCGAGAATTCGGTGGACCTGGGCCACCTGCGGCTCGTGCACGGCTACGACCACGTTGAGCCAGTGGGAAGCGTATCGGTCCACGGCGCTTATCTGAAGAGTTGCTTCGACTTCAAGCGCCAGCGACGCATCGCGGGAGTATTCAACGTACTGTTCAACGTCTCAGCGACCACTCACGTGCACGGACTCGGCTACTCGTACGTGGAGATCCGCGAGCACTCCATCGGCATGGACGCGCGCCTGTGGGTTCTCTCCACGCCGGTGGACGGTACCCATAACGAACTGGTGCTGGTCTCTAAGGTCCGGGATATCCTCAATCCCAGTCG
>VYEH01000024.1 GCA_009843005.1 Pseudomonadota bacterium
GTAGAGTTGCTTGCGGCGGCGTCAGTCGGAGTGAATGCCTGCGGCGGTGACGTTGGCATGGAAGAACCGGAGATGACCACCACGGATTCAGGGCTTGTGATCACCACGACGCAGACCCTGCGCGACGCGATTTTCCGTCTCGATTCATCGACACCAATGTAAGCTATCGCCATGCGAACCTACCTGGGACTGGGATCGAACCTCGGCGACCGGCACGCGAATCTCGCGCGGGCGATCGAGCTTCTTGCGCAACGCCCGCTGAGGGTGGAACGCATTTCACCGGTGGTGGAATCGCCGGCGCTGCTGCCGGAGGGCGCGCCGCCGGATTGGAACCGGCCGTACCTGAATCTGGCCGTAGCGTGCGAGACCGAAGCGTCGCCGCCTGCACTACGCGAATGGAGCAAGGAGATCGAACAGCGCCTGGGACGCGCACCGGGAGAGCACTGGGCGCCCCGGCCATTGGACATCGACATCCTCTTGTGGGGCGATGAACAGTGGCTTGACGAAACGCTGACCATACCGCACCCGGGCCTGCGGGAACGCAATTTCGTGCTCACGCCAATGGTAGCCCTCGAACCCCGGCTGGTTCCGCCGGGTGCAGACGGCGAAAACCTCCTGGAATACTCCCGCCGGCTTGCGGACCCGCTCCCCCTCTGGATGGGCATCGTGAACGTTACGCCGGACTCCTTCTCCGACGGCGGCCGGTTCACCGACTGGCCGGCCGTCGAACCGCTGGTGCGGGACATGCTCGACGCCGGGGTGCACATCATCGATGTCGGCGGCGAATCCACCCGCCCGGGGGCACAATCGCTGCGGCACGGCGAGGAGTGGGCGAGGGTCGGCCCCGTCCTGGAGCAATTGCTGGAATTGCGGTCGGGCAGTACCCCCGGCCCGTATATCAGCATCGACACGTACCATGCCGACACCGCGCGGCGGGCCCTGGATCTGGGCGCGGACATGGTTAACGACGTCAGCGGTCTCGCGTCGCCCGCGATGATCGAGCTCGCGGGCGACAGCGGCGCGGACTGGGTGGCCATGCATCAACTCTCCCTGCCGGTCGACCCGCACCTGACGCTCTCTACGGACCGGGGCCCCTTCACGGCCGTCGAGCAGTGGCTGCTCGAAAGCCTGGAGCGTTGGGACAAGGCCGGCCTGGACCTCAACCGAATCATCTTCGACCCCGGGATCGGCTTCGGCAAGACGGCCCATCAGTCGTGGGAACTGCTGAGCCGCGCGAGCGAGTTCCGGCGACACGGCCTGCGGGTGCTGGTGGGCCACTCCCGCAAGTCGTTCCTTCGCCCGTACTTCGGGAATGACATGCAGGCGAGGGAACAGGCAACGATCGGCGTGTCGCTGGATCTCTGCGCCCAGGGGGTGGACATCGTCCGCGTGCACGACGTGCCTCTGAACATGGGCGCCTGGCGGGGGTGGTCGTTGGCCCGCGGGGCACGGCAGCATTTTTAATTCACGGCATTTTGGCGCAGAATAAGCTGGCGAAAACACAACAGCAACGCACACGGCCGGCGGCGACCCGCCGACCGCCGGCATCCCGGGAGGACGACATGTTCCACAAGCTGACAATCGCCGCTTTCACCCTTTCCACGAGCCTGGTATTCGGCCTGATTTCGAGCGCTACGGCCCAGGAATCCACTTCCGGCAGTTACGCCGCTGTCCAGGGCCATAAAGGCGGCCAGGACATGTTTGGCGCCTACGACGTGGTTGCAGGCTGGCCGCAGGACATTTCTACTCTGCCCGGCGCCGAGGGCTGGACCTTCGGTGCGGGCCAGAGCGTTTTCGCCGAGAGCCCGGACCGGGTGTTCTACCTGCAGCGTGGCCTGCTGCCAGCCGTGGATGCGCCGCGCCCGCAACGCATCCCGGACATAGGCCCGAGCCTGACCTACCCGGCGACAGGAATCTGGCGAAATGCCACACGGGTGAGCATCCCCAGCGGCGGCGGCACGGGCAGCATCGCCGAACAGGGGATCACCGGATGGCTTGAGGCGGGCGGACGGTTCGGCGTCGACGCGCGCTGGCAGTACTGCATCCTGGTGTTGGATCGCGACGGCAACGTGGTGGAAGCCTGGGACCAGTGGGATTCCATGCTCCAGCGGCCCCACTACGTCGCCATCAATCCCTACGATCCCGAGAAACACGTCTGGATCGTGGACGACCACAAGCACATCATTCACAAGTTCACCAATGACGGCACCACGCTGGTGCAGTCCATCGGCACTTACGGCGAACCGGGCGCCGACGAGACTCACTTCAACCGCCCCGCGTTCATGGCCTGGTTCGAGGACAGCAGTTTCGTCGTCGCCGACGGCTACAACGGCACGCGGGTCGTCAAGTTCGACGCCGAAGGCAACTACCTGACCTCCTGGGGCGAGCGGGGCACGCCACCCAATGAGACGCGCCCCTACTATTGGAACAACGTGCATGGCGTCGCCATCGATCCGGCGACCCAGCGGGTGTTCGTCAATGACCGCGGCAACCGCCGAATCCAGGTTTTTGATCCGGACGGCGAATATCTCTACGAGTGGAGTGTCGGCGAACGGCCCGCCAACGTCCACATGTTCATCATTACGGACGATGGCTACCTGTGGGCCGCGGACCGCAGCACGCACAAGATCCTCAAGTACGACCTGGACGGTAACTTCCTCTACTCATGGGGCACCTACGGCGACTTCCCCGGCGGTTTCGCCGGCGTGCACGGCATGAGCGTGGACCAGGAAGGCAACCTCTACCTCGCCCAGGTGGACAACAAGGGCGGCGTGCAGAAGTTCGTGCCGCGCGAGGGAGCCAACCCCGACTACATTATCGGCAGGCCGCACTACGCCGCGTGGGAGTAACGGTCGACTGTTGCCGCTTCAGGCCTGTGGGGGTCCGTAATAGCCGCTCTTCTCGGCCGCGCTTTCGCGCAGCAGGCTCGCGCCCTCGATGACGCCCTCGTCCAAGCCTTCGCCGCCGGCATCGATGTGTGCCAGCAGCGCGCTCCGCATACGCGGATCCCAGTAGGTTCTGAGATGATTGCGCAGCCCTTCGCGGGCGCGCTCCGGGGGATAGGGCGCAAAGAAGTCGCCGATCTGGTTTGCCATCGTGATCAGGCGATCGAGTTCGATGACCTCGCCGGCGACGCCACGCCGTTCGCCGCCGCCTGACACGCTCAGACGACCTCCTCGACAGCAGCCACGGCAGCCTCAAGCTCACGCCGTGCCGGGCGCTCGGCAACCGATTCGCCCTGCCACCAATCGGCCGGCAGGAGTTTCGTCACTTCCACGGCCGTGACCTTGTATTCCGGGCAATTCGTGGCCCAGTCGGAAAGGTCGCTCGTCACGGCGTTGGCCTTGGATTCGGCATGGTGGAAGGTCGTGTAGATGACGCCGGGGTTCACGCGTTCGGACTCTACGACCTTGAGGCGCGTCGAGCCGAAGCGGCTCGCGAGCTTGACGCGATCGCCGTCGGATAGCCCGCGCACCTGCATGTCGCCGCGCGACATCTCGAGCACATCCTCGGAATGCCACATGGAGTTTGCCGTGCGCCGTGTCTGCGTACCGACGTTGTACTGACTCAGGATCCGGCCCGTGGTGAGGAGCAGGGGATACTGCTCGCTGACTCGCTCGTCGGTCGGCACGTAGCCCGTGAGCATGAATGTGCCGCGGCCGTTGGCGCGCGGGAACTGCTGCATGTGCAACACCTCGGTGCCCTCGGGCGCGTTCTTGTCGACCGGCCACTGCGCGGAGCCCACGCGGTCGAGCAGCTCGAAGCTCGCTCCGCTGTATGCAGGTGAGAGGCGTGCGAGCTCATCGAGCACCTCGCCGGCGTGCGCATAACTGATGTCGTAGCCCATCGCATTCATGAGCTTCACCGTCACTTCCCAATCCTGGTAGCCCGCGACCGGCTCGACCACCTTGCGAACGCGGCTGATGCGACGCTCGGCGTTGGTGAAGGTGCCATCCTTCTCCAGCGACGAACTGCCCGGCAAGAAGACGTGTGCGTACTTGGCAGTCTCGTTGAGGAACAGGTCGTGGATGATCACGCACTCCATGTTGCGAAGCGCGGCGATGATGTGGTTCTGGTTCGGGTCGGACTGCACGGGGTCTTCGCCCATGATGTACATGCCCTTGAAGTGGCCCGTTAACGCCGCGTCAAACATGTTCGGCAGCCTCAGCCCGGGCTCGCTGTCGAGCCCGACGCCCCACTCGGCCTCGAAGCTCTCGCGGGTCGCATCGTCGGTGACGAAGCGGTAGCCGCTGAAGACGTGCGGCCAGCTACCCAGGCAACTGCCGCCCTGCACGTTGCCCTGGCCGCGCAGCGGGTTCACCCCGACGCCTTCACGGCCGTACATGCCGCAGGAGAGCGCAAGGTTGCCGAGGCACATCACGCCCGTCGATCCCTGCGAGTGCTCGGTGACGCCGAGGCCGTAGTAGATCGTGCTGCGCGGACCCGAGGAGTAGATTCGCGCGGCGCGGCGGATGTCCTCGGGATCGACGCCGGCGATCGGGCCTATGGTATCGGGGGAGTAGTCGTCGCTACCGACGAGTTCTGCCCAGACTTCGAACTCCCGCCACTCGCAGCGCGCCTTGATGAACTCCGGATCGTGCCGGTTCTCGCGCACGACTACATGCGCGATGCTATTGAGAATCGCGACGTTCGTTCCGGGACGGAGCGCGAGGTGGACGTCGGCACGGCAGTGCGGGCTGTCTACGGACTCGGTCCGGCGCGGATCGATGACGATGAGCTTCGCGCCCTGGCGAACGCGGCGTTTCATCATCGAACCGAACACGGGGTGGCCTTCGGTGGGATTGGCGCCGACGACCATGATGACGTCCGACTGCAGCACCGAGTCGAAGTGCTGGCTCGCGGCGCCTGCCCCGACCGTGGCCGAAAGCCCGAACTGCGTTGGCGAGTGGCAGATACGCGCACAGTTGTCGATGTTGTTGTTGCCGAGCACGGCGCGCACGAATTTCTGCGTGAGGAAGATCTCCTCGTTCGTGCAACGCGAGCTCGAAACGCCGCCCACGGAACTCCGGCCGTAAGTGACCTGCAGGCGCTTGAGCTCGCTTGCGGCATGCGCGAAAGCCTCGTCCCAACCGACCTCCTGCCAGGGGTCATCGATACTTTTGCGGATCATCGGTGTCCTGACCCGGTCCGGATGCCGCCAGTAGTCGTAGGCGAATCGACCCTTCACGCAGCTATGACCGTGGTTGGCCTTGCCTTCCTTCCACGGCGTCATCCGCACGATCTCCTCGCCGATGGTTTCGGCCTTGAAACCGCAGCCTACGCCGCAGTAGGCACAGATCGTGATGGTTTCTTTCTCGGGCTTGCGTGGGTTAGGCACGTTCATATCCTCCTGGAAACAGGCTCTTTTCGACGAGCGCGTGGCTGGGGCAGGCCTGGACGCAGGCGCCGCAGCTGACGCACTCGGACTCCATGAAGGGTTCGTCCTGGCTCGCCGCGACCTTCGATTCGAAGCCGCGCGCCTGGATCGTCAGGGCGAAGGTGCCCTGTATTTTCTCGCAGGCCCTGACACAGCGGCTGCAGACGATGCATTTGGCGGGATCGAACAGGAAGTAGGGATTGGAGTCGTCGACAGGTAAATTGAAGTGGTTCTCGCCGTCGCCGTAGCGGTGACCCTTCAGGCCGAGCGCCTCCAATGTCTCGTGAAACTCGCTCCAGCCGTCCGGAATCTCCGACTCGGGGAAATCGGACAAATAGAGCTCCATGACATTCCTGCGCAGTTCCGTGAGCCTTTTCGACTGCGTCGTGACGGCCATGTCCGGCGCGACCAGTGTGGTGCAGCTTGCCGGGTAGCCTCGCTGTCCCTCGATCTCGACCAGGCAAACGCGGCAACTGCCGAAGGATTCGAGCGTATCGGTCGCGCAGAGTTTCGGTATCGGGCGCCCCGCCTCGGCTGCCGCGAGCATGACGGAGCTGCCTTCGGGAACGGTCAGGGCGACCCCGTCGACAGTGAGCGACACGGGTTCGCCGTCGCGCGGCGGCGTACCGTAATCAATGTCGTCGCGCAGACCCCGAATCTCGGTCCACATGCGATTCCTCCCGGCCCTTCAGTGCGAGCTATAGCTCCCCGCCGCAAAGCAACCAGAGAACTACAAGAATTCCGATGATAAACAGTGCAGTTTCCATACATCAATGCTGGTTAATGCCGACACCCGCTCCCGAGGGCTGAAACGCCGGCCGCAATAGCGGTGAATCCTGCCACTGCCGAACAGCGTAACAGACGGTCATGCCAACCCGCCTGCCCGGTATTTTACAAAGTCCCGAACGAAGAGCTACACGTCGCTATCCGAGCGCTCAAACAGCAATCCGGCCGGCCGCCCTGACTGATTCCGATGTAACAACCCCGGCACTCCCGGAATAGAGCCCGCGCACCTCGTCGGCAATGATGCGCATGCCCTCCTCCACAACCCGGTCCTCCTGGGCGTAGGACAGGCGAAGACACTCATCTACGTGACGCCATGGTTCCTTCAACCCGGGGAAGAACCGATGCCCCGACATCACCAGGACGTTTCTGGCCTTCAGCCGGAGATACAACTCCTCACTTGTAATGGGCAGTCCGGGGAACCAGAGCCACAGGAAGAAGGCGCCTTCGGGCGTGTGGACCTTATGGGGTACGCCCTCGAACTCGCGCCGGACAATTTCACAGGCGAACTCCATCTTGCGCTGGTAGAACGACTGGATGATGTCCCGGCTGATGTCTTCGATCTCGCCGCTTTCGACCCACGGCTCTATGAAAACCGCACCGGTGCTCGGAATCGTCAGGCTCTGGACGGCCGTCATGTTCCCCAACGCCTCGATGATTTCCTCCCGGGCGATGACGATGCCGGTGCGTATTCCAGGCAGCCCCAGCTTCGAAAGGCTCTTGCAGAGGATGACGTTTTCGTTCCACAACGGAGTGGCCGGCGAGTAGATGATTCGCGGGAAGGGCACACCGTAGGCATTATCAATAATGAACGGCACGCCCGCCGCCCGCGCCATGGCGTCGAGCTGGTGCATTTCGCCGTCGGTGATAATGTTGCCGGTCGGGTTCGTGGGACGGGACACGCAGACCGCGGCAACGTCGTCATCAATACTCAGCGAATCGAAATTCACCCGGTACTTGAAGAATCCCCCGGAGCGTTCCTCGATCTCCGGCCGGTGAGCGACATACAGGTCGTCAATCAAGCCAATGTCGTTGTACCCCGCGTATTCCGGAGTCATGGGCAGCAGGATGCGCCGGCGGTTGCCGTCGGCGAAGTCGCCGGCCAACATGTTGAATAGCTGGAAAAAGCCGGTCTGGCTTCCGGAAGTCAACGCAATGTTATCGGCTGTCAGCGGCCATCCGTACTTGCGCAAGAGCAACCGGGCCAGGGATTTGCGGAAGCCGAGTTCGCCCTTGGGATGAGCATAGTTGCCCATCATCCGCTGGATATCGTCGGGACTGTCGCCGATTTCATGCAGCCGCTGCTGGAACAACGCCACCATTTCCGGAACCGTCCCGGGATTGCCGCCACCCAGCAGTAGCGCCGAGGGATCCTCGGCGATCGCCCGTCCCAGATCGCCCATCAACTGGGCCGTCCCGGTCTCCCGGGTGAAGCGTTCACCGAACTGTGACAGTTTCATGCTCATGCGGGGCTTCTACTCCTTGGACAACGCGGAGTCAACCAGGGTTTCCGAAATTGCAAACGACCGACCTGATTCGTTGCAAACGGCCGGTTGAAATCGTTGCAAATGGCCGGTTATATTTGTTGCAAACACCGGGTTGACGGAGATTCAAGCAGATGGCCAGCGACCGTTACTTGCCGCGCATCGGCGACGCGGAACTGTAGCGCCGGCCCGAGGCGGCCGGCGCCGTGCTCATTGAAGGCCCCAGGGCTTGCGGCAAGACCGCCATGGCCCGACAGGTGGCCGCGAGCGAGGTCCTGCTCGATATCGACGCAAACGCCCGCCGCGCCATGGCCGTGGACCCGGGATTGGTGCTCGCCGGAGATTGCCCGCGCCTGATCGACGAATGGCAGACGGAACCCGCAATCTGGAACCATGTCCGGCACGCTGTCGACCGAAACGTCGCCAGGGGCGGGAGGCGCGGACAGTTCATCCTGACCGGTTCGGCCG
>VYEH01000289.1:0-227 GCA_009843005.1 Pseudomonadota bacterium
CCCACGTAGACCAGCACGAGCACCACGGCCAGGAATTCCGCTTCCAGCAGCAGCCAGAGCGTGGCGCTCTGCACGAAGGCGAGCACCAGGAACAGCGCCGAATGCACCGGGTTGCGGCTGGTGATCACTCCCAATGCGGACAGCACCAGGACCAGCGAAAAGGCGTAGAAAAGGAGCGAAGTAATCAACGGTCGGGTTTCTTGGAATTTACCGGTACGGCGCGTCCG
>VYEH01000289.1:325-8072 GCA_009843005.1 Pseudomonadota bacterium
CTTGTCCTTGGTCATGATGTTTTCGCCGCGGGCTGCCATGTGGTACTCGTGGATCCGGGTCTCGACGATGGCGTCCACCGGGCAGGCCTCTTCGCAGAAGCCGCAGTAGATGCACTTGAAGAGGTCGATGTCGTAGCGGGTGGTGCGCCGGGTGCCGTCCTCACCGACGTCGGACTCGATGGTGATGGCGAGTGCGGGGCAGACCGCTTCGCAGAGCTTGCACGCGATGCAGCGCTCTTCACCGCTGGGGTAGCGCCGCAGGGCGTGCAACCCGCGAAAGCGCGGCGACTGGGGCGTCTTCTCTTCCGGGTAGTTGACGGTGACCTTCTTTACGAACGGGTTCTTGAGCGTGAGGCGCAGCCCCTTGCCCAGTTCCGTCATCAGAAACGTCTTGATCAGGTTTCGAAACACGCGTACCTACCTTGAGCCGATATTTCCGCTGCAGCCCGACATCTCACGCCGACCAGGGCCCCACCTGCGCCACCACCATGACCCCCTCTACCGCGCTCCACACGATGGTGACGGGAATGAACACCTTCCAGCCCAGCCGCATGATCTGGTCATAGCGGTAGCGCGGAAACGTCGCCCGGAACCACAGGAAACAGAATCCGAAGAACGCCATCTTCATCGCAAGCCACGCGAAGTGCGGCTCGGCGAGAAACGTGCCGGCAAGCCCCGGCACGCCGGCGAAGGGCGACAGCCAGCCGCCCATGAAGAGTACCGAGGTGAGCGCGGTGATCAGGATCATGTTGGCGTATTCGGCCAGGAAGAACAGGCCGAAGGCGATGCCCCCGTATTCCACGTGAAAGCCTGCCACGATCTCGGATTCGCCCTCGGCCACGTCGAAGGGCGCGCGGTTGGTTTCGGCGACTCCGGAGATGAAATACACCACAAACAGCGGCAACAGTGGCCACACGAACCAGCGGCTGATGCTCACCCCGGCCTGGGCCTCGACGATCTGACCCATGTTGAGGCTGCCGCCGGCCATGAGCACGCCCACCAGCGCGAATCCCATGGCGATCTCGTAGGCGACGATCTGTGCGGCCGAGCGCATCGCCCCGAGGAAGGCGTACTTGGAGTTCGACGCCCAGCCGGCGAGGATTACGCCGTAGACGCCGAGCGAGGTCACCGCGAGCACGTAGAGCAGTCCGGCGTCGATGTCCGCAATCACGAACGACGGGTCGAAGGGGATCACCGCCCACGCGGCGAATGCCGTCAGCAGCGAGAGCACCGGCGCCAGCAGGAACAGCAGCCAGTTGGCGTTGGCGGGAACGATGACTTCCTTGAGCAGCATCTTGATGACGTCGGCGAACGGCTGCAGCACGCCCCGCCAGCCGACCCGCTGGGGACCGACCCGGTTCTGGATGAAGCCGATGATCTTGCGTTCGGCATAGGTAAAGTAGGCGACCGCCAGGATCAGCGGCAGCAGCACGATCGCGATCTTGATGGCCGTGAGCGAAATGTACACCATCCAGCCGGGGAGCCCGAAAAAACCGAGCAGGCTTTCCATGAGCGCAAGGAGTTCAGTCATCGCCGTTCCCGCTCACCGGGCGTCCGCCGCCGCCGGGTCCGTTTCCCGTGCCGCCGCCGTCTGTTGCAGCGCCTGTCCCCGCCGAACGATCGGGTCTACCGAGTAGATGGGCACGTCGAGCACGGCCTCGTCGCACTCCGCGGGGGCGCAGGCAGGTATGAAACCGCCCTCATATGCCGTACCGGGACGGTAATTCCCCAGGGCGCCGGTCAATTCTTCCCGAATGTCCACCGCCGAACGGTACTCGCAATCCGGCAACCCCAAATGGTTGCCGAGGACCCGCAGCACGCGCCACCCTTCACGGGCCTCGCCCACGGTGTCGGCCGCCGCCTCGACGCTCTGCCAGCTACCCTCCACGTTGACGTAGGTGCCCGCCGTCTCGGCAAACGTGGCGATGGGCAGAAGGATGTCGGCGGCGCCCTCCAATGCATCGCTTGAGTGGGAAGTGAAGCAGATCACCTTGTCGGCCGCGCCGAGCGCGTCCTGCGCAAGCAACGCATCGGACAGGTCATGCTCCGGCTCGAGTCCGAACAGCACATAGACCCGGCGCGGTGCGGCCAGCATGGCCTCGGCGCTGAGTCCGGGATTTTCTAACGGCTGCCCGCCGGGACCGCGATGGGGCAGCACGCCCGCCAGGGCCGCACCCGCCGCATTGGCTCCCTCGGGCAGATAGCCCAGGGTCGCCCCGGTGACCCGGCAAAGCGCCGCCGCAATGGAACGGATGTCGGCAAAGCGTGGATGCCGCATGGCAATCTGGCCCAGCAGCAGGAGCGCCCGGGACTTGTCGAGGAGTAGGCGAGCCGCGGTGCGTTCCGGCTCGCCGGGCTCGGCGGCATCGAGAAGCGTCTGCCACTCCCCACCCGGTGTCCGGCTGCTCAGTTCGCAGGCCGCCGCCAGCACGTCCGCCAGCGACCCCGCCAGGGTCGAAAGCGGCGCCGGGACACACACGTCGTAGCGGAAGTGGTATTCGTACTCTGCCGGGTTCACGAAACCCACGGCGGCGCCGTTGAGCGCGGAATTTCGAATCCGGTGCGCAAGGATCGGCACCTCCATGCGCAGGTTCGAACCCACCACGAGCACGCCTTCCAGGTCGTCGAGACCCGCGATCGACGTGCCCAGGGCGGGCCACAACGGATCGCCCCCCTGGTCGCGGAAGTCCCGGGAGCGCAAGCGGTGGTCGATGTTATTGCTGCCCAGGTGCCGGGCGATGCGGTTGAGCAGGTACATCTCTTCCACCGTGGCGTTGGGCGACACCAGGAACCCGAGCCCGTCACCGCCCTGCTTCGCCGCATCCCGCAACGTCTCGGCCGCATTATCCACCGCCAGCGACCAGCCGATGTCCGCCCACCCCTGGGGACCGTAGACTCTCGGCAGCATCAGCCGGTCGCCTGTGTAGATTCCTTCGTAGCTGAACCGGTCGCGGTCGGAAATCCAGGTCTCGTTGATGGCGTCGTTGTCCCGGGGCACGACGCGCTTGAGCTTCCCGCGCAGGACGTGCCCGTAAAGGTTGGAACCGGCACAGTCGTGGGGCGAAACCAGGGGCCGCGCCACCATCTCCCAGGCCCGGGCGCTGTAGCGATAGGGCTTGTTGTTGAGCGCGCCCACCGGGCAGAGATCGATGATGTTGCCGGACAATTCATGATCGACGCTGCGCTCGACCCAAGTGCCGATCTCCATGTCCTCGCTGCGGCCGGTGGCCCCCAGTTCCTGGATCCCCGCGATCTCCTCCCCGAAGCGGACGCAGCGGGTGCAGTGGATGCAGCGGGTCATGTCCGTGGAGACCAGCGGCCCCAGGTTCTTGTCCTTGACGACGCGTTTCTTCTCGGTGTAGCGGGATACGCCCCGGCCGTACCCCATGGCAAGGTCCTGCAGCTCGCACTCCCCGCCCTGGTCGCAGATCGGGCAGTCCAGGGGGTGGTTGATGAGCAGGAACTCCATGGTGGCCTTCTGCGCCGAAATCGCGGCGGGCGAGCGGGTGAAGACCTTCATGCCGTCCATCACCGGCGTGGCGCAGGCCGGCAGGGGCTTGGGCGCCCGTTCGACCTCCACCAGGCACATGCGGCAGTTCGCCGCCACGCTCAGCTTGCGGTGGTAGCAGAAGCGCGGCACGTAGGCATCCTCTCGGTCTGTGACCTCGATGAGCATCTGCCCGGCCCGTGCCTCGACCGGGACGCCGTCGATTTCAATGGTAACGGTGTTGTCAGCCATGTCCCTGCCCGCGTCCTCAGGCGGCGGTATCCAGTTGATCGACGATGCTGCGGCCGCCGTGTTCGATCATGTATTCGAATTCGTGCCGGAAGTGCTTCATGAAACTCTGCACCGGCCAGGCCGCTGCGTCGCCCAGGGCGCAGATCGTATGCCCCTCGATCTTGTTGGCCACGTCCACCAGCATGTCGAGGTCCGCCTGGCGGCCCTTGCCCTGCGTAATCCTCGTGAGCACGCGGTAAAGCCACCCCGTACCCTCCCGGCAGGGCGTGCACTGCCCGCAGGACTCAGCGTAATAGAACCTGGAAATGCGCCGCAGCACGCTCACCATGCAGGTGGTCTCGTCCATGACGATGGCCGCGCCCGTACCCAACCCTGATCCTGCCTTCTGGATCGTGTCAAAGTCCATGGTGAGTTCGATGATGATGTCCGCGGGCAGCACCTGCACGGACGAGCCGCCGGGAATCACCGCCTTCAATCGCCGTCCCGCGCGCACACCGCCGGCGACCGCGAGCAGGTCGCGGAACGGAATACCCAGCGGCAATTCGTAGTTGCCGGGCCGCTCGACGTGGCCCGATACGGAAAAGATCGCCGGGCCGCCGGAACGTTCCACACCGAGATCCGCGAACCAACCTGCGCCGTTGCGCAGGATCGCAGGCACAGACGCCACGGTCTGGGTGTTGTTGATGGTGGTGGGCGCGCCGTAGAGCCCGTAGTTGGCCGGGAACGGCGGCTTGAAGCGGGGCTTGCCCGGTTTGCCTTCCAGCGATTCGAGCAGGGCGGTTTCTTCGCCGCAAATGTAGGCGCCGGCGCCGACGAAGGTGTAGAGATCGTAGTCGATGCCCGAGTCTTGCAGGTTCCTCCCAAGCAGGCCGGCTTCATACGCCTCGCGCACGGCCGCGTCGAAGCGCTCTACGGGCTCGCCCTGAAACTCGCCGCGTATGTAGTTGTAGCCCACCGTGGCGCCCATGGCGTAGCCGCCGATGGCCATGCCCTCGATGATGGAATGGGGGTTGTAGCGGAGGATCTCCCGGTCGTGGCAGGTGCCGGGCTCGCTCTCGTCGGAATTGCAGACGAAGTACTTCTGCACGTTCTTGTCCCGGGGCATGAAGCTCCACTTCAGCCCTGTGGGAAACCCGGCCCCGCCCCGGCCGCGCAATCCCGACGCCTTGACCTCTTCAATGATGGCTTCTCGCGTCCAACCACCCTCGAGCACCTTCCGCCAGGCCTGGTAACCGCCGCCGGCCAGGTAATTCTCTAGCGTCCACGGCTCTGCCGCGGGATCCATGGACGGCAGGCAGATACGGTAGTCTTCGTTCGCGGCCACGTTACGCCAACTCCTCCAGGATCGCGCCGACCTTCTCCGGTGTCAGGTTCTCGTGATAGGTGTGATCCAGCATCATCATCGGCGCCCCGCAGCACGCCGCCAGGCACTCTTCCTCGCGCTTGAGATAAATTCTGCCGTCCGGGGTACTTTCGCCGAGCTTGATGCCCAACTTGTTCTCGATGTACGCGACGATTTCGTCCGAGCCCTGCAGCATGCAGGAGATGTTCGTGCATACGGAAATGCAGGTCCGCCCCACGGGCTCGGTCTCCAACATCGAGTAGAAGGTGGCAACCTCGTAGACCTGAATCGGCGGCATCTCCAGATACTCGGCCACCGCATCCATCTGTTCCCGGGTCAGGTAACCGTGGTTCTCGTGCTGAGCCGCCATCAGCGCGCCGAGCACCGCGGAACGCTGACGCCCTTCTGGGAAGCGCGCCACCCATCCGTCGATCTCGGTGCGTACACGGTCGGATAACTGCTGCTCGCTCAACCGCGACTGCTCGCCTGACGGCGCCGACCCGCTCAGTCGTGCCTCGCCTGACGATGGCGCCTGTGCGCTCATCGATCTATCTCCCCGAAGACGATGTCCTGGGTGCCGATCACCGCCACCACGTCCGCCAGCATGTGCCCGGTGACCATCTCGTTCATGGAGGCCAGGTGGGCGAAACCGGGCGCCCGTACCTTGACCCGGTAGGGCTTGTTGGCGCCGTCGGACACCAGGTAGACGCCGAACTCGCCCTTTGGGTGTTCGATCGCGGCGTAGGCCTCCCCTTCGGGTACGCAATAGCCTTCCGTGAACAGCTTGAAGTGGTGGATGAGGGATTCCATGTCGTCCTTCATCTCGATCCGCGCCGGGGGGATGATCTTGTGGTCGTCCAGGACCACCGGCCCCGGATTCTCGCGGAGCCAGTCGACGCACTGCTTGATGATCCTGTTGGACTGGCGCATTTCCTCGACACGCACCAGGTAACGGTCGTAGCAGTCGCCGTTGACGCCCACGGGGATGTCGAAGTCCATCCGGTCATAGACCTCGTAGGGCTGCATCTTCCGAAGGTCCCAGACCACGCCCGAACCGCGAAGCATGGGGCCGGAGAAGCCCAGTTGCTTCGCCCGCTCCGGGGTTACCACGCCGATATTCACCGTGCGCTGCTTCCAGATCCGGTTGTCGGTGAGCAAAGTCTCGTACTCGTCGATGCGGCCCGGGAAGCGATCCGCGAAGGCGTCGATGAAGTCCAGCAGCGAACCGCTGCGGTCCTCGTTCATTCGCTTGAGTTCCTTCGCGCTGCGGTTGTCGGCGGGCTGATACGTCGGCATTTCCTCCGGCAAGTCCCTGAAAACGCCGCCGGGGCGGTAGTAGGTGGCGTGCATGCGGGTGCCGGAGACCGCCTCGTAGCAGTCCATGAGGTCCTCGCGCTCGCGGAAGCAGTACAGGAACATGGTCATGGCGCCGATATCGAGCCCATGGGCGCCGAGCCACATCAGGTGGTTGAGTATCCGGGTGATTTCGTCGAACAGCACTCGGATGTACTGGGCCCGGATGGGCGGCGCGATGCCCAGCAGCTTTTCGATGGCGAGCACATAGCCATGCTCATTGCACATCATCGAGACGTAGTCCAGCCGGTCCATGTAGCCGATGGACTGGTTGAAGGGCTTGGATTCGGCCAGCTTTTCCGTGGCCCGGTGGAGCAGCCCGACGTGAGGGTCGGCACGGTGGATGACCTCGCCGTCCATCTCCAGCACGAGCCGCAGCACGCCATGGGCCGCCGGGTGTTGCGGTCCGAAGTTCATGGTGAAATTCTGGATCTCGGGCATGGGCTAGTCCTTGCTCAGATCCGGCCGGTAGCGGTTGTCGTCGCGGATGGCCTTCGGCACCAGCGTGCGCGGCTCGATGCTCACCGGCTCGTAGACCACCCTGCCCTTCTTCGGGTCGTAGCGCACCTCGGCCTTGCCGATGAGCGGGAAATCCTTACGGAACGGGTGGCCGATGAAACCGTAGTCGGTGAGGATGCGGCGCAGGTCGGGGTGCGCGACGAAAAGGATCCCGAACAGGTCGAAGGCTTCGCGTTCGAACCAGTCGGCGGACGCCCAGATGCCGGTCACCGAGTCCACCATGGGACGCCCGTCGTCCTCGCAGGCCACCTTCAGGCGCAACCGGGCATTATTGGAGATCGACAGCAGGTGATAGACCACGGCGAAACGCGACGGGGGCTGGTAGTCGGTTTCGGCGAGCGCATCGCCCCGGCCGAGCACGCCGCGGCTGAACCCCGTCGTGGTGGCCGACGCCGTATCCCATTCGGCGCGCCCGTAACTCAGGTAGTCAACGCCGCAGAGGTCCATGAGCATCTCGAACTGCAGGCCCTCCGTATCTCGAAGGATACGGCAACAGTCCAGAAGATCGCCCGGCGCGATGGCGTATCCCAGTTCGCCCGCGGTATTCTCGAGCCGCTGCGCACGCTCCCCGAGTCGCGCCTCCACCGCCGCAGCGACGGCCGCATGTTTGTCGTCGAGTGTCATCGCGTCGGGCGGCTCCTGCCGTAGTCGTTCAAGCCGGGTCGATGATGGAGCGTTCAGCGGGCAATGGTGTTGGTCCGCCGAATCTTCTGCTGCAATTGCAGGATGCCGTAAATCAGCGCTTCCGACGTGGGCGGACAGCCCGGCACGTAGACATCCACCGGGACGATCCG
>VYEH01000028.1 GCA_009843005.1 Pseudomonadota bacterium
AAGAAACCGCAGCGCAATACGAGAAGAAACTAAAGGCGTGGCAGGCCGCTGTCAAGGTGTGGGAGGAAAGCGGTCTATCAAGCAGGATGCCGCGGAGGGCGAAGAAACCCCACTCAACGACTCAACTGACCAAAGACACACTGGATTCTCTGCCCGAGATCCCCGACAGGTGGACATGGCTAAAATTGGAGGATGTGAGCAAAAAAATTACCGATGGAGAACATTTTCGACCACCGGTCACGAACGAAGGTGTTTACTTTCTCTCCGCGAAAGACGTAAGGGAGGATGGCGTAAGCTTTGACGACCCGCTGTACATCAGTAACGAAACTGCCGAGAAGGCACTTGCCAGGTGCAATCCCGAATATGGGGACCTATTAGTAGTAAGTCGGGGGGCAACTGTCGGCCGTGTATGTGTGGTCAGAACGCGTAAGCAATTTTGTCTGCTTGGCAGCGTTATCCTGATTAAGTCCGGAGAAGTTCTGGATAGCCTTTACCTTTCATTCTTCCTTCGGTCATCGGGGGTAAACAAGATCCTTGTGAGACGTTCGGGTTCTACTGCTCAACATGCGATCTACCTTCGAGATATTAGGGGCATGAATGTCGCAGTTTGCTCCCTTCCCGAACAACAAGAAATTGTCCGCCTATTGGAGGCGCGATTCACGGTGATCGAGCAGCAGGAGCGGGAGATCGACTCGGCCTTGAAACAGGCAGAGACACTACGTCAAACCATCCTCAAGAAAGCCTTTTCTGGGCACCTCATTGCGCAGGACCAAAATGATGAACCCGCATCTGTTCTTCTGGACCGGATCAAGGCGATGAAGGAGTATGCCAGAAAGAGCCGCAAAACTACCAAGAGAACCAGAAAGAAAAGGAAACCGGCCGCGTGAACACTGCCCCTATAGTCTCCAAGGTCTGGAGCTTTTGCACCACCCTCCGCGATGACGGGGTGAGCTACGGCGACTACCTGGAGCAACTCACCTATCTAATCTTCCTCAAGATGGCTGACGAGTACGTCAGACCGCCGCACAGTCGCGATGTCGGCATTCCAGCCGAGTTCAACTGGCAGAGTCTGAAGTCCCTAAGAGGCGCGGAGCTTGAGGTCCACTACGTCAACCTGCTCCGCGAACTCGGTACTAGGGCGGGCATGCTCGGCCAGATCTTCACCAAGGCCCAGAATAAGATTCAGGATCCAGCGAAGCTGTACCGCCTTATCACCATGGTCGACGGCACCGAATGGGTCACCATGGGCGCCAACATCAAGGGAGACATCTACGAGGGACTGCTCGAGAAAAATGCCGAGGACACCAAGTCCGGGGCGGGCCAGTACTTCACTCCGCGCGCCCTGATCCGCGCCATGGTCGAGTGCGTTCGGCCCGAACCGGGCAAACTCATCGCCGATCCGGCCTGCGGGACGGGCGGCTTCTTTCTGGCGGCCTACGATTTCATCGCGGGCGAGAACAACTTCAAGCTCGACAAACCGCAGAAGGAGTTCCTGAAGCACGAAGCGTTTCACGGCAACGAGATCGTCGCCAACACGAGACGACTGTGCCTGATGAACATGTTCCTGCACAACATCGGCGAGATTGACGGCGCGGCGAGCATTTCGCCGAACGATTCGCTCGTGGCCGATGACGGCAAGCGCTTCGACTATGTGCTGGCCAATCCGCCCTTTGGAAAGAAAAGTGCCATGACCTTCACCAACGAGGAGGGAGAACAGGAGAAGGACGACCTCACCTACAACCGGCAGGACTTCTGGGCGAGCACATCGAACAAGCAACTCAATTTCGTGCAGCACATCCGCACGATGCTCAAGACCACCGGACGCGCCGCCGTGATCGTTCCGGACAACGTGTTGTTCGAGGGCGGCGCGGGCGAAACCATCCGCAGGAAACTCCTGGAAAACACCGACCTGCACACGATACTGCGCCTGCCCACCGGCGTGTTCTATGCCCAGGGCGTCAAGGCCAACGTGATTTTCTTCGACAGCCGCGAAGCCAGCCCGGACCCGTGGACGAAGGAGGTCTGGTACTACGACTACCGCACCAACATTCACCACACGCTCAAGAAGAAGCCTGTCGGACTTCATCGAGTGCTACAACCCGCGCAACCGCCACCGGCGCAAGACCACCTGGGACGAACGGGATGCGCCCGAGGGCCGCTGGCGGAGCTACGGCTACGAGGAACTGACGGCCCGCGACAAGACCAGCCTCGACGTCTTCTGGCTCAAGGACAAGAGCCTGGTCGATCTGGACAACCTGCCGGAACCGGACGAACTTGCCGAACAGATCATCGAGAACCTAGAGGCTGGGCTTGAGAGCTTTCGGGAGGTGCTGGCGGGGCTGCGGTAGTCGTTGCGGTCTGTAAACTACTTGGAGACCCGCATCGGCGTGGTTTCTCCTGCGCCACCGCGGCCACGCCACGGTGTAGCATGTCCCGAGCCGTACCATGCGTTCCCGGAGCATATTGATGTCCACCATCGATAGAATGCAGTTCATCCTCGCCTTCGGCCGCGATGTCGACTTCCATCATTCCTGTCCCCAATCGACATATCTCGACCGGCATACGGGCGAGGTCGTTTGGCTCTACGAGAACGACGAAGACGCATATTTCGAAGTCGGAATACCTGCTGAGGAGAACCGTAAAGGACACCAACGGATCGATGAGGAACCGGAACGTTATCTGAGTATTCCCGGCTTCGATCACGGTGACCACCACGACATCCTTAAACGATTTCTACGCTCGGACTGGACCGACGATGACTCGCTCCGACAGACCGCGGCGCAAGCGTACTCGGGCTTGATCGGGAGATGGAAACGGGACGTCTCCAACCACGGAGCCGTCCAGGCCTTCCATGCGTTCAGGGAAGAGCGGATCGCAAAGATGGTGGAGGAATTCCTTGCGGAAAACGGCATCGAGCCGCGATGGCTATAACTCGACGGCGACGGCGAAATACGCATCCAGAAGATTGGGGGCTAGAACCCCTGCACAGAACCACATTGAGGAAGAAGCAATGATGTCTAGTTGGGCACGGGGCCGCAGCCAATATATAGCCAAGCAGCGTACTATAGACTCTAAATTTCTTGGTGGAGTCGCTACGAGGGGCAGGTCAACTAGGATAACGGCGTCAAACAAACAGTTTCTCTGATGCAGAACAACACAACGAACATTCGTATAAGCATGATGTTTACCGCCCTGGCCGTCACGATGCAGGGCTGCAAGATCATGCAGACCGTCAGTTCCGGCGGCTCGATCATTTCGAGCTCCGGCGAACACGATTGCGACGAAGCCCAGGTCTGCGAAGTGGACATCCCGAACGGAGAACGGTTCACCGACACATTTGTCGCAGTACCGAATAACGGCTACGCGTTCGCGGGCTGGCGCGGCTCGGAGAGTTACCTGTGCGCGGGCATCTCACCCACCTGCGTGGTGGACATTCCGGCATCCGTGACGGCCTACGACGCCACCGGATTCATGACCGCGGAGTTCTACCACCAGCCTGAATTGGTGCACGCGGGCACGCTGGGGGTGGAATGGGGCGTGTGGTCCGGCGAGGTGCAACACGACGGAATCTTTCTGCTGTTCGCTGCGGACTTTGACTCGGACGGGGATGACGATGTGCTGATCGCCGCTAACCACTCGTCGGAGGAGCCGCCCGCTGAAGCAAGCGATGGGGTGATTCTGATCAACAACGGCGACTATTCGTTCACCGTCGCGGCTGGCGACCGCCCGAGCAGCGTGCATCCCAGGGAGGCTCTGATGGCCGATTTCAACGGCGATGGCGAGAACGACTTCTTCATCGCCGATCACGGTTTCGACGCCGACCCGTTCCCTGGCGGGTCCAATCAACTGCTGCTGTGGACGGCGCAGGGCTACGAGCACATCAGCGACCGCATGCCCGCCGACACAAGCGGGTTCACCCACAACGCGGCGGTGGGCGACGTGGACGGCGACGGGGACGTAGATATCCTGGTGGCCAACACGAAGGGAGATTTCATCGAGGGACCATATTTACTGCTGAACGACGGTGCGGCGCGGTTCACCACGGATACGGACCGTCTGCCCAACCGGGTGCGGGCGGATGACAACTATTATGCGTGGGCGGTCGACCTAGTCGACCTGGACGATGACGGTCATGTGGACCTGCTCATGGGCTCTTTCGGGGACCGAACGAGCGAATCGTTCATTTACTGGGGCACGGAGGACGGAGAGTTTCGCGACGACGTGGTGACGGAACTCGAAACGCCGGAATTCTTTCATGTGTTCGGTAATTACCAGGTGATTTCCACCGCAGTTCATGACCTGAATGGGGACGGGCTCTTGGACGTTGTGCTGGGTGGCTACGACGGCGATCTGCGTCGTGGGATGCAACTGCTGATCAATGGCGGGGACCGCATCTTTCGGGACGAAACGCGCCAGCGCGTCGGACACTCTGCGTGGTCGCAAACCGAATTGTGGCATACGGAGGTTGTGTTTCTCGACTTCAACGGCGATGGGACGCAGGACATCGTTCCTCAGCGCTATAACCCGAACGGGGACAATGTTCTGGCCTGGCTGAACGACGGAACAGGGCACTACGTCGCGTTGAAGTCCACGTTTTTTCTGGAGTCCGAGGCCTTGTGGCGGTTCGCATGGGGGGTGAAGATCCGAGAGGGTTTCCAATTCAAATCGGTGGAGTTCTTCAGCGACGACACGGCGACGATCAACGCCAATGCTGCCGGGGTGCTCTCCGGTGCCGTCATTACGCTGGCTGAGTAACGGCTTCTTACTCGCGGTAGGGCACTTTCCGCGCCCGCGATGAAGTAACATCGCGCCACGGCACTTGTCCTGCTCTCTCATGATCGTTCAGCAATTCACCGGATTTCTATGGGGTACGGCGTCGACGATCCTCGGCGGCCTGGCATTGGCATTTCTCTTCTTTCTGGCCCGCGAGAAGTGGTTTCCTCCTCCCACTGTAACGGGGCGATGGCACATCGAGATGCGCTTCCACAGGTCAAGTTTCAAGCCGTATAACAACATGAAGCTGCGATATGTGGCCATGCTCTGGCGCGAAGGAAATTGTGTCAGGGGCACTGCGGAAAAGGTCTACGAAGATTCCTCGACTGGTAAACGCGATTACGTAGGAAACGACCGGACCCGTTCGGTTATCGACGGCCATATCGACAAGAGAATTTTCTCGCGCGATCGCGTCACCCTGCATATCGTCGAGGACGGGCACGGTCGGGAGTCGACGCATTTTCATGACTTGACCGTCCAGCGGAATCAGCGAATGAATGGCACGTTCAGCGCCATGGCCGCTGACGCGGAGGGCGAAGCTATCTGGCAACGGGAGTCGTTTTGAAGGCGCTCTTGCTGCTGTTGTCTCTTCCTTTCATTGCTTTCTCGCGATTCGCCGAAGTGCTCAATCTATGGAACGTTCGCTCGGATCTCGCTCGCTGCCTAAGAACAGTCGACGATTTCGCAGATCAACACACCCTTCCGAAGCGCTTTCTTAAGGCACTCGTCGTCGCCGAGGACCGGCGCAATGCCGACCACTTCGGCGTTGATCCCATCGGAATGATGCGGGCCGCCGCTTCCCTCGTCACACGCAATGGGCTTCAAGGGGCCAGCACGATCGAACAGCAATTTGTTCGCGTCGTCACGAAGCGCTACGACAAAACAATTTCCCGAAAGATCAGAGAACAAGCGCTTGCCGTTGCGCTCTCGAGACGGCGGACCAAGAAGCAAATTTCCGCAACGTACCTGCAAGTGGCCTTCTACGGACACGGTCTTGCTGGTGCGCAAGGCCTTTTCAGGCTGTGCGGCATTTCCCTCCAGTCATGTTCCTCAATGACAGTCTACGGGGCCATCGCTCGACTGAAATATCCGGAGCCCCAGAATCCGTCGGAGCACTGGAAGCAAAAGATCAGTCACAGAATCGCATATATCGACGCACTCCTATCCGAATCTCCCGTGCAACCAGGTCCCACGCCTGTCGTGTTGTCACCAATCGAGTTTTCGCACTGATGCGGTCAATACTCGTCATCGATTTCAGTCGCTGACTCCGATGCCGCTGCTATACCACTGGGTGGGCCAGAACTATCGGCGCGACCTGGACTGGGGCGCCGGTTATCACCTGAACCAGTCGAACCCGCTCCTGCACGAAATTTACCTCGGTGACAGTCTGTGGGCTTTCACGAGAACGACTGCTGGGGCGTATGTCCTTGCGATGGAGCTTGTCGTCCGCGCCAAAACCAGAAACCCAAGCGGATATCGTTACGGGACATATCGCATCTGGGGCGACCTCAAGCGGTCGCGCTACTTCCGCACCGAAGGTCAGCCCGACATTTCCGAGCTGATCAGACGGCTCTCCGTCAAGGCCAACGCCCCGGTGATTGGGCGATCATTTCAGGGTCACGCAGCCGTAAGACGGTTGACCTCAGCAGACCACCGGGTGCTCGTGGATTACGCTCGGCACCTACCGCTTGAGCCGCGGGCTCGCCTGCTACCGGAGGAGGAACTGGAGGCCCGAATCCACCTCGGCGATCCAGATGCTGCAAGCAGCCTCATCACGACCGAGGCCCCCGGAATCGCGGAAGAGCGCCGCCGCTACTTGTTCGAGCAAACACCACGGCGCAACCCACAGCATGTTCAAGAGCTACGGAAGCTGTACGAAGGCATGTGCCAGCTTTGCGGATGGAACCCCAAGTTCCTGTATCGACGGAATCTCTGCGAAGCGCACCACGTACACTGGCTGAGCCGGGGCGGTGACGATGAGTTGCACAATATGATGCTCATCTGTCCGAACCACCACCGCGCCATCCACCGAACCGACGCGCCCTTCGACTCGGGAGAAGAGAGCAATGTTTTACAAAGGAATCGTGAACCTGTGCAGATCTCTCGTCATGCGCTGCAGGCAAAATGACGGCCATGGGAAAGCTGAAGATTGGAATCGTGGTCAGCTCAGGGGTTCTCCTGACCGTCCCGCTGTATCTTTGGCGTATTTCATATCCCCTGACGGATTGGGCGGTAATCTTTCTCGCTGTATTGGCACCGATGCTGTTCGCCGGTTTTTACAGTCGACGCAAGGACCTCTTGGGGGCAAGATATAGGGCGGCTGTGCGAAAGAAATCCTGGGTTTCGAAATTCTTGAGGGGAAGAATCAGAGCGACCATCGACTCTCTTGTCTTTGTCACCTTTGCCGTACCGATTCTTGCCTGGCAGGCGCTAGGTACAGCCGGTCCTATTGCGCCTATTCTGGTTCTGCTGTGCATCGTGGCCAGCAGTATGTCGCTTGGTTTCCGATGCTGGCTGCAACGCCATTTCCACGCCCCTTTTGCTGCAAGTTGGAGCTACGCGCTTGGCGCAGGTGCTGCCGCCATCGTGTTTGTGCCGATCCTGGCTTGGATCAATTGGAAATACGTTCTATTCCCGGGTGAATTTCTTTCCCTGGATTTCCTGGAGGCGGTACAGTTCGGCGTTGCGGAGCAATTGCCCCCTAGGCGTGGCTGGATTGCCGAGATTCTGGCATTACCCTTTGCGATCGAGTCTGCGCAACTCTGGTTGACCGCCAAGTATGGCAGTACGATGGCATGGGTACCCGCCGTTTACAGCATCTATCTGGCCCTGGTGGCCTTTATTGTCGCCCGGGCGAGCACGGCGCTTGCAAGTTTTGCAGGAGATGCACTGAGGAAATCCTGGGATGAATCAACGAACGTCTGAAACTTCCAAAGTAGACATCGGCCTCGCCCCTCCGGCAAAAGCCAATCTGGCTACATGGGCTTTCTGGGGCACGCTTCTTTTTCTGGCAATTGCGACGGTCGGCGTTGCACTTATCGTCAACATGCGAGCTGGCGTCACTGAGCAAACCAATGAAGTTGAAATCAATCTCACTGCTCTGGAAGGTGCCTTGGGTGCCAGCAGCACGGAGGCGTTGCGTGTCGTTGTACCGGATATCGACCCACTTCTTTCGGATGCCTACAGTCGTGTCTACGCAGCTATCCCCGAATATGTGGATTTTCACTACTCGGTTGTGGGTGGATACACCGAATTGGCAGTGGCTGCGCAGGGCCACATCCGCCCTCACCTGCAAGAA
>VYEH01000325.1 GCA_009843005.1 Pseudomonadota bacterium
GTGCCACAGCCGCGTCCCCGATGAATTCGTGGAAGATGCCAATGGCGTTGGACCCGCCACCCACGCAGGCGAATACGGCATCCGGCATGCCCGCGCGAGCCGTGAGCTGAGCCTTCGCCTCCCGGCCGATCACCGCCTGCAACTCGCGAACCAGGTAGGGATACGGATGCGGGCCGACAGCGGATCCCAGCAGATAGTGGGTCCCCCCGGGATCCGTGACCCAGTCCTGAATCGCTGCGTCGATGGCGGCCCGCAGGGTCCGATCCCCGGAAGTGACCGGGACCACGGTGGCGCCAAGTCGATGCATGCGGTCCACGTTGGGGGCCTGTCGCTCGACATCCACCTCGCCCATGTAGACCACGCACGGCAGCCCCAGGCGGGCACAGGCTGCGGCTGCGGCCACGCCATGCTGTCCCGCACCGGTCTCCGCGACGATCCGCCTGGCGCCGATCGCCTGCGCAAGGAGCCCCTGACCGATGGCGTTGTTGATCTTGTGGGCGCCGGTGTGGGTCAGGTCCTCGCGTTTCATCCACACTTCCGCACCCCATCGGCCCGACAGCCCCGCGGCGTGGGTCAGCGACGTCGGCCGACCCACCCAGTCCCGCAGCTCTTCGTTCAGACGCTGTTGGAAATCTTCGTCGGGCAGCAACCGGTAGACGCCCTCGGTAAGCCGCTGTACCGCCGGCATGAGCGTCTCCGGAACATAGCAGCCGCCAAACGGCCCGAACCGGCCCCTGGCGTCCGGGAGCTTGCCTTTCAGGAGGTCGCTTAGCAGGCGAGTGTGTTCGGCCGCCGCCGGTGAAGTGCTCGGACTAGTGGACATGAGCCTGTTCTCTTTCTGCAGCCCGCACCCGGGCAATGAATTCCCTGATCTTTCGAGGGTCCTTGACGCCGCGCGTGCGTTCCACTCCGCTGGAGACGTCCACGCCCCATGGCCGGACGGCCTCGATGGCCTCCACGACGTTATCGCAGTCCAGGCCGCCCGCGAGAATTACGCGCGTGCGGGCAGCAACACGGGCGGCGCCCTGCCAATCGGCGCGCTCGCCATGGCCGCTTTGCGCGCCCTCGAAAAGGATCCGCCCGGGCAGGCGCCCGGCTGACAGGCCGGCGTTGCGGTAGACCGGCAGAGTCTCGCAGTCCACACGTCCCAGCGTGGCGAAATCCTCCGCATCGGTTTGCAGCCAGTCGGGTTCGAATACATCCCTGACACGCGCCCACTCCACGGCGCTGGGATGGAGCATCACGGCGACTCGAATGACCGGGCGCCCGAGGCTGCCGCAAAGGGCGCGTGCGCGCTCGGGAGTCACCTGTCTGGGCGAGTCGGCGAATACGAATCCCAGCGCGTCGGCGCCGCCGGCGACGGCAGCCGCCACGTCGTCGGGCGTGCTCAAGCCGCAGACCTTTATGAACACGGCTCCCCCCTCACGGCCTGCGCCCCGGCCGCAGCCATCGCGGCCAATTCCTGCGAGGCATCGGCAGCGCGCATCAGCGCCGAGCCCACCAGCGCAGCGCGATAGCCCAGAGACGCAACCGCAACGATATCGTCGGCGTCGTCAATCCCGCTTTCCGCCACGGCGGGCAGGTGAGACGGCAGGTACGGCGCCAATTGGCCGAACCGATCCCGACTGACCGCCAGATTCCGCAAGTCACGGCAGTTCACCCCGCAAAGCACCGGCGCAGCGCCGTCCGGAGGTGCGTCGATCCCGCCGATACGCTCCAGATCGGCCTCGTCGAATCCTTCCAGCAAGACGAACAGGCCGCACTGCGCTGCGCAGGCCAGCAGTTCCGCGACCTCCTGGTCGCCCAACATGGTGACGATCACCAGCACACCGCCGGCGCCCGCAGCCCGTGCTTCCAGGACCTGGTAGGGATCGGTGAGGAAGTCCTTGCGCATGGTGGGAATGCTGAATGCCATCAACGGCGCGGCGGCCTGGCGCAGGTCGTCCAGGCTGCCTCGAAACTCTTCCGGTTCGGTGAGCACCGATACGGCCGCCGCACCCCCGGCGCCATAGGATCTGATCTGTGCTTCGCCGTCGAAGTCCTGGGCCGCGAGCGTTCCCACTGCCGGAGAGCGGTACTTGAGTTCCGCGATCATGCCGAACGTCCCCAGCCTGAGTGGCGGCGGGGCCGGCATTGCCAGTGCCCGTGCCAATAGCGCTCCCTCGGGCTCCCGCTTCCGGGCTTCGCGCACCCGTGCGCGACTGATTCTCGCCATTCTCCCGAGAAACGATTCGCCCGGGAATTGCTGCACCTCCGCCATCATCTTCAATCCATACCGGACACGAACGTCTGAAGCCTGTCCACGAAGACGCGCCCGCCGCCATCCTCAAGGACCGAGCGGGCTCGCTGAACCGCGCTGCCGGCGTCGGGCGCCGCACCGGTCGCCTCCAATGCCAGCGCAGCGCCAACAACCAGGGCGTCCCGGTGCGCCTGCGTATCGCCGCCGCACAGTGCGTCACGCAGGCGCGCTGCATTCTCCTCCGGTTCGCCGCCCCTGAGCGCATCTTCCGTGCATCGGGACAGGCCGTAGTCAGCGGGGTCGCGTACCGTTCGGACCACTGAACCCGGACGTACGTCGTAACAGACAAAGGGCCCCACCGGCGTGGGTTCGTCCCAGCCACAGGCGCCATGTACCACAATGCTGCGCGCCGCTTCCATCCCGGAGAGCGTCTCCGCCATGAGTTCCGCCATGGGCTCGCTGAACGCGCCGATGACGTTGAAGGGCGGTCTGGCCGGGTTGGTCAGGGGCCCGAGGATATTGAACAGGGTGCGTACGCCCATGGCCGCGCGCACCGGGCCGATGTGCCGCATCGCCGGGTGGTGGTTGGGAGCGAACAGGAAGGTGAAGCCCGTGTCCCGCAGACAGGCGCCGATCTGCCGGTCGACGAGCGGTACGGGCAACCCCAGTGCCATCAGTGCGTCGGCGCTGCCGGAACGGCTGGAAATTGACCGGTTGCCGTGCTTGACAACCTGCGCGCCACATGCGGCCGCCAACAGTGCGCTGCCCGTCGAAAGGTTGAGGCTGGCCGAGCCGTCGCCGCCGGTGCCGACGACGTCCACATAGGCGCCTCCGTCCGGAATCTCGGGCCTGACCGCCAGATCGCGCATGGCCCGGGCCGCTCCCCTGATCTCTGCCGCGACCTCGCCTTTCGCCCTGAGCGCCGCCAGCAGTCCACCTGCCAGAGGCGCAGGAAGCTCGCCGGCGCCCATGGCATGCAGCATCGACTCCGATTCCTGCTCGGTGAGATGCGTACCGGCGAGCACCTTCTCCAGCAGCGCCACGGCATGTGAACTCATTGTCAACCTCCAGGGGCTTCGGCTTCGGCGGCCCGGGCCTTCAGGAAGTTACCGAGAAGCTCCGGGCCGTGCGGGGTCAGCACGCTTTCCGGATGATACTGCACGCCTTCCACCGGCAGACGCCTGTGACGTACGCCCATGATCTCGCCGTCCCCGGTCTGGGCGGTGACCTTCAGAACGCCCGGAACGCGGTCTCGCCGCGCCGCCAGGGAATGGTAGCGGCCGGCTTCGAAGGGATTCGGCAGGCCATGGTAAATGTCGGTTTCGTCGTGCCTGACCGGTGATGTCTTGCCGTGCATCAGGCTGCCAGCGGAGACGATCTCGCCACCGAAGTGCTCCACGATGCACTGGTGCCCCAGGCAGACCCCGAGGATCGGTATCCGGCCGGCAAATTGCTCGATCATCGCAAGCGATACGCCGGCATCCGAGGGCCGGCCGGGTCCCGGTGAAATCACCAGGTGAGTCGGCTTGCAGGACTCGGCGGTATCGGCATCGATGGCATCGTTGCGATACACCGCGACCTTCGCATTCAGCACCAGAAACGCCTGCACCAGGTTGTAGGTGAAGGAGTCGTAGTTGTCGATCAACAGCAGCCGCGCACTCACAATCCTTCCTCGGCAATTTCCATGGCGCGCCGGATAATGGCGCTCTTGGCCATCACTTCCCGGTGCTCGAAGGCGGGATCGCTGTCGGCAACGATACCCGCCCCTGCCTGAAAGCTGTACTCGTCATCGTGGAACACCAGGGTGCGGATGGTGATGGCCTGGTCCATGTTGCCGTTCCTGGAGAGGTAGCCCACCGAGCCGCCGTAGAGCCCCCTGGCGACCGGCTCCAGTTCCGCGATCAACTCCATGGCCCGCACCTTGGGCGCCCCCACCAGCGTGCCCGCGGGAAACGTTGCGGCGAACAGATCCAGGGCATCGTGCTCGGGCTTCAACGTGCCGTGAACCCCGCTGACAATGTGCATGACATGACTGTAGCGCTCGATCTTGCGGTACGGGTTCACGTGCACGCTGCCGCCTTCCGCAACGCGTCCCAGGTCGTTTCTCGCCAAGTCCACGAGCATGACATGTTCGGCGTTCTCCTTCGGGTCCGCCAGCAGTTCCTCTTCCAGGGCCACATCCTCCCGACGGGACGAACCGCGTGGCCGCGTACCCGCGATGGGCCTGAGCGAAGCCCGACCCTGGTCGAGCCGCACCAGCGCTTCGGGAGACGCGCCCGCCACCTTCAGGGACCCGGACTCGAAGAAGAACATGTAGGGTGAAGGGTTCAGGAGCCGCATCGCCCGGTAGCAGGAAAAGGGATCCAGATCGCTGGCACCGGCGAATCGCACCGACATCACGATCTGGTAGATGTCGCCGGCGGCGATGTACTCCTTGCAGCGGCGCACGGCGTCCATGAAGTCAGGCTTTTCAAAGCTCGCGGCCGCCTTTGAGAACCCGCGGCGAGCCGTGCCCGTGGCTGATCGGCCGTCAATGCCGCCACGCAGTGCGTGAATGACCTCCTGACGCAGTTGTTTGCGTTCGGCCTCGGAACCCGAGTGCAGCAGCGCAACCCGTCGGGTAAGGTGGTCGAATACCAGCACGGACGCAGGCGCCACCAGTGCGGCCTTTGGCAAGCCCCGAAGTTCCGCGCGGTTGGGCGGCAACCGTTCGTAGTAGCGGACCACATCGTAACCGAATGCACCGACCAGTCCCCCCGTAAACGGCAGACCCTCGATCTGCGGCAGCAGATCCGGTGCGTCGTTCATCACCCCGCGCAGCACGGTCGACCATTCTCCGGATGTCGAGGGCCGGGGCGCCGCGGAGCCGTTGATCAACAAACGGTCGGAATACAGCTCCAGGCAAGGCCCCGTGCCGAAACCCAGAAACGAGTAGCGGGCGAGACGCTCGCCGCCCTCGACGCTTTCCAGCAGGAACCGCGGCTCGAACGCCCTGAGCTTGAGCCAGGCCGACACTGGCGTATCGAGATCCGCCGCGATATCGAACGGTGGTTGCATCGGACTTACCTGTAATTTCCAAAAAAAAACCCATCCCCGAAATGACGAGATGGGTTTGCATGACTGAAACGGACGCTTGGGTCAGATTACGCGCGCACTACCCTCTCACTGGCGTCCTCGCCACCAGCGCAGCAGACGTACAGGTTGGGCCGTGGGTCCGTTCATGGCGCGAGAGTATGTGCCGTCAGCTTCAGTGGGTCAAGCCTGCCGGTCGGCTACAGGTCGTACAGCAACGGCAGCACGATGGAATAGCCGGCCCACATCAGAAACATCAGCGGCAGGCCGGCGCGCACGAAATCGGTCGCCTTGTAGCCGCCGGCAGACATCAGCAGGATATTGGTCTTGTAGCCGTAGGGCGTCACGTAGCTCATGTTGGCGCCGAAAATGACCGCCAGCACGAACGGTTCCGGGGATGCTCCCAATTCGTTGGCGATCTGGATCGCCACGGGCGCGCCGATGACGCCCGTGGCGTTGTTGGAGATGATGTTGGTCAGGATCGCCATCACCAGCATCAGGCAACTGAGAATCAGGGGCGTGGGGAGTCCTTCGACCAGTTGCACGAGCACCTGGGCGAGATACAGGGCGCCGTCCGTCTCGATCATCGCCACCCCCAGGGCAAGGCTGGCAACGATGATCATGATGACCGTGGGGGAGAGCGCGCCCGAGGCGTCGCCCCAGCGCAGGCAACGGCTCGCCAGCATGAGCCCGACGCCCGCGACCGCGGCGGCCTCGATGGGCAGCACGCCGGTGGCGGCGGCAAGGATGACCAGCGCCATGATGAGCATGGCCCGCGGCGCCCGGTGAGTGCGCGGCAGGTCGGTGGTGCCGTCGAGCACCAGCGCCGTTCCGGAGCGCTTCAGTTGCGACAACTGGCCCGCGGTGCCCTGCACGAGCAGCCCCTCACCCGAGCGCAATGAAACCGAGCCGATATCGCTGACGAATTCCTCCAGTTCCGGATCCCGCGCCCGATGCAGCGCCAGTGGCAGCAGTCCCGTGCGCTGGGCGAAACGGATGCCCAGCAGACTGGCGCGGTAGAGTTTCGAATCCCGCGTGACCACGAGCTGGGCCAGGTGCTGCGGCTCTTCGCCGACCTCGTGGGCCGTTGCTTCCTCATGGAGGGTCGCGCGTAGCTGGGCCTCGAAGCGCTTCAGTTTTTCCGGCGTATCGCGCACCACCAGCCGGTCGCCCTCGCGAATCCTTACCGACGGCAGCCGGGTGACGGAAAGATCCTCGCCCCGCTCGATTCGATCCACGCGCATCTCGTTGTCGGTCAGCGCCAGGCATTCGGCGAACGACAGTCCACAGGCGGCGCTGTTTGCGTGTATGTGCAGGACGGCGTTGAAGACCCGCGGCGCGGTGTCTGACATGGGCGGCTTGCGTTCCGGCAACAGCCTGGGCGCCACCAGCCACAGGAACACCATCCCGAAACTGCCGACGATGACGGCCGGCAGCGCGAAATCGAACATGTTGAAGCGCTCGAGACCCTGGTCCTGGGCGATCGCGACCACGAGCAGGTTGGTGGACGTGCCGATGGTCGTCGCCATCCCGCCCACCAGGGTGGCCAACCCCATGGGCATCAGGATGGCGGACGGCGCGAACTTGTTGCGCACGGCCACGCCCACGAGCATGGGCAGAAGCATCACCACGATGGGCGTGTTGTTGAGGAAGGCGCTGAGCACTCCGCTGGCTACCAGTGTGGCCAGGCTGGCCAGAAGGGGGCGAGCCATCCAGGCCTTGGCCAAGAAGGTCGCCACGGGCTGCAGCGCACCGGTGACCTCAAGGCCCTTGCCCAGGATCATGAGGGCGCAGATGGTGATCAGCGCCTCGTGGCCGAATCCAAGCAGGAAGTGCTCGGTCCCGACCACCTCGCCGTGGGACTCGTACGGGAAGAGCTGGAAACTGAGGATAAGGATGACCAGGATCGCCAGGCTGGAGGCTTCCAGGGGCAGGCGGTCGCGGGTGAACAGGTACAGCGCCAGCGCTGTCGTCGCCAGCACGAAAATGGTGTGGCCGTCGGGTATGGGAGGCACGTATGCAGGTCTCCGCCTGAATCCGTACATCTAATAGCACGGTATGGGACTGGTCGCCAGCTAAATTGAGGTTGTTATGTCGTGTTCGTGGGGGCGAGGATGCGGGCGTCCAGGGGTTGGTAGCTTAGGAGCCAGCTATCCTTATAGGGAGATGTATCGCGGATTTGTCGGAGGCCAGGGTGTGGGTATACGGCAGTTGGCGTCTTGATCGGACCCGCCATTCTGCTGGGGGAAGTACGGTGGCCATATTGGGGACGAGGGTGTGGGCGTACATCGGTTGGCAGCTTAACCGAGCCCGCCGTCCTGTTGAGGTGGAGTATCGCGGGTTCGTGGGGGACGAGGGTGTAGGCGTACAGCCGTTTGCAGCTTAACCGAGCCCGCCATCCCTGGCGGGCTCGGATCGGCGTTCGGCGCTCCTGCCACCCACCCCGGGGGGGGTGGTTTGGGGGGGGGGGCGCTCCTCCCCTCCTGGGCTCCGCGCCTAACGCACGACGCTGAAAACGGCTGTACGCCCACACCCTCTCAGTGCCTGCTTCGAGTCAGTGGCGTTGGCTGCTCTTGACACTCGGGTTGCCAGTGCTGAGTCTTGCGCGGGACGGCGCGGTACGCCGTGGGTCAGTTGTCAATGCTTGGACACTCCACTCGATCTTCCGGTAAGCCTGCTGTTGCGCTGCAGAGTTACCTGGGTGTGTTTCGATACAGCCGGCGGGCGGTTGAGTTGGTTTGGTCCACGCACAAGGGG
>VYEH01000345.1:0-1550 GCA_009843005.1 Pseudomonadota bacterium
GTGGAGATGATGGCCTTGCCCCGGGTGATCTCGTTGATGGTCTCGATGACGTAGTTGGGCTGGATCAGCTCGCTGTCCCGGTCGTAATTCAGGGCGTACGTGGTCTTCAATTCCTGCAGCTCGGCGTGCCACCGGGAAAAATCGCGCGAGAAGCCCGTGCGCCGGCCGTAGCGGGTCAGCGATTCCAGGGCTTCCGGGAGCAGGCCGACATGAAACCAGTCCGCCCGCTTGACCTTGTGGATCTCCGATGGGTCGATGTCGAAGTGCAGCACCCGCCTGGCATTGCGTGCAAACTTGGGAGGGTCGCCGGCCACCCGGTCGTCGAAGCGCGCGCCGACCGCGATCAGCAGGTCGCAGTCGTCGACGGCATAGTTGGCGTAGGCCGTGCCGTGCATGCCCAGCATGTGCATCGCAAGCGGGTGCCGGGTATCGAAGCTTCCGAGGCCCATCAGCGTGGTGGTGACCGGAATCCGGAAGGCCAGCGCCAGCCCGCGCAGGGCAGGGGCGGCGTTGCCGTTGATCACGCCGCCGCCGGCGTAAATCAGCGGCCTGCGGCTCTCGCCCAGCAGCGCGAAGAATTCCCGGCAACGCTCTTCGGTCATGGTGTTTTCGCGGGTCTTCTGAATCCGGTGGCGGTAGCCAGGGACGGGCAGGAGGCCCTCGCCCCTGTAGGGGCCGATCCAGTTCTGCACATCCTTCGGAACATCCACGACCACCGGGCCGGGACGGCCGGACTGGGCGATTTCCAGAGCCGATCGCACCGTCGCCTCGAGGCGCTCGGGATCCGTGACGAGGAATACATGCTTCGCGACCGATCCCATCACCCCCGTGACCGGGGCTTCCTGGAAGGCATCGGTGCCGATGGCGGCAGAGGGTACCTGCCCGCAGATGACCACGATGGGGATCGAGTCGGCGATACAGTCTCGCACCGGCGTCACGCAGTTGGTCGCGCCCGGCCCGGAGGTCACGATGACCACGCCGGGGCGGCCGGTGGCGCGCGCGTATCCGGACGCCATGAAACAGGCCCCTTGTTCGTTGGCGGGCACGATCAACGACATCGCGTCCTGCCCGTCGCGCCCGTGCTCGTCGTTGTAACGGAACACGGCATCGTAGGTGGGCAGAATGGCTCCGCCGCTGTAGCCGAATACGGTGTCGATGCCCTCATCCGCGAGCACCTGCACGATCATCTCGGCGCCGCTCATCTCGGCGCCGGCCAGCGGGTGCGTGCCGGGCGTCTCGGTCTTCGATTGCGCTTTCATCGTCCTTGGACGCCGTGCCGAGGCGGCCGCCGTCCCCCTGCCAATTCCACCCCAACTCCGATAGGTGGCGAGTGTTGATGAAAAAACGGCTTATTGCAATAGTCGTTGCACTGGGCCAACATTCGCGGCGAGCGCGGGACCGGTGGTGGAGTGGGCGTGACCGACGGCGTACGGCATATCATTTCGATTCTGCATCAGAACGAGGCGGGTGCGTTGGAGCGCGTGGCCAAACTGTTCTCCCCGCCCGGGTACAACATCGGGAGCCTGAATGTTGCGCCCACGCACGATCCG
>VYEH01000345.1:1560-2313 GCA_009843005.1 Pseudomonadota bacterium
CCACTTCACCGTGGAACTCACCGGCGACAGTGGCGCGATCGACCGTTTCGTCACCGCGATTTCGTCGCGGGCGAGAATGTCCACGGTGGTGCGCAGCGGCGCGATGGCGGTTGCCCGCGGCGCGCCCATCCTGACGCCGACGTAACCGGCGCGCCGCAGCGCCGACACGGTTTCCAGGGGGCTCCGATGGACTCTCACAGACAAAATGCCGAACGCCTGGCGCAGGCGAAGCGTTGCGTCCTGAAGATCGGTTCGACGCTGTTCGTCGATCGCGCCACGGGAAATCTGCAGCGCGACTGGCTTGAAGGGATGTGCGCTGACGTCGCGGAGATGCGTGCCCAGGGCCAGGAAGTCGTGATCGTATCGTCCGGGGCCATCGCGCTGGGCGCCGGGTCGCTGGGAATCGACCCGCTGACGCATCGCCTTCAGGAAAGCCAGGCCGCCGCGGCGGTCGGTCAGATCAGGCTTGCACACGCGTACCAGGAAATCCTCGCTGCCCACGGCATCGCCGCGGCCCAGGTGTTGTTGACCCTGGACGACAGCGAGAACCGCCGACGTTACCTGAACGCCGCGAATACGCTGTTCACTCTGCTGAAACGCGGAGCGGTCCCCGTGGTCAATGAAAACGACACAGTGGCGACGGAGGAGATTCGTTACGGAGACAACGACCGGCTGGCGGCACGGGTCGCCCAGATGATCAGCGCCGACTGCCTGATTCTGCTGTCGGACGTCGATGGTTTCTATTCCGCCGAT
>VYEH01000345.1:2323-7499 GCA_009843005.1 Pseudomonadota bacterium
CCGCCGATCCCAATATGGATCCGGACGCCGAGCACATCGAAGAGATTTCGGCGTTGACCGACGCCCACCTGAAAATGGCTGGCGGCGCCGGGTCCGCCTACGGCTCCGGCGGCATGCGCACCAAGCTCGATGCGGCCCGCATCGCCATGGGCGCCGGGTGCCGCATGGTCATCGCGTCGGGACACGTAGCGCGTCCGCTGAAGGCGTTACGGGAGGGCGCAACAGCCACCTGGTTCCTGCCCGGATCCACTCCGAGGGCATCCAGGAAACAGTGGATCGCCGGCACGCTGAAGCCGCGCGGCACGCTGACCGTGGACGACGGTGCCAGGCGAGCGCTGCGGTTCGGGCGGAGTCTCCTGCCCGCGGGCGTCACCGGGGTCGACGGGCATTTCGAGCGCGGCGACGCCGTGCGGGTGACAGACCGGTCGGGGTCCGAACTGGGACGGGGACTTGTCGCCTATCCCGCCGACGAGGCGCGCGCCATCGCCGGACAGCGCTCGGATGCGATCGAGGACATTTTGGGCTATCGTGGCCGCGACGAACTGATCCACCGGGACGATCTGGCGCTGCTGATCGATGAGGTAGGGGAATGATTGCAGTTGAAAACGACGTCGTGGGAGACCTGCGACAGCAGATGATGAGCCTGGGGGCTGCCGCGCGAGAAGCTGCGAAGCAGTTGACCCGAGTGGATTCCGGTTCCAAGACACGGGCATTGATGGCCGCCGCCGCCGCCATGCGCAAGCGGGCTCCGGAGATCATCGAAGCCAACGCCAGGGACATGGAGGCAGGCCGTGCAAAGGGATTGACAGCTGCGCTCCTGGACCGCCTCGCGCTTGACGAGCAGCGCATTGAAGCCACCGCGCGGGGCGTGGAGAGCATTGCCGAATTCGAGGACCCCGTTGGCAGCGTAATCGCGGAATGGGAACGTCCGAACGGCCTGCGAATACAGCGGGTAAGGGTGCCCCTGGGCGTCATCGGCATCATCTACGAGAGCCGCCCCAACGTCACCGCCGATGCCGGGGCGTTGTGCTTGAAGAGCGGAAACGCCGTGATACTGCGCGGAGGTACGGAGGCGGCCCACTCAAACGCGGCCATTCACGCCTGCCTGGTGGACGGACTGGGGGCGGCGGGGTTGCCGGCCGCGGCCATACAACGGGTCCCGACCCAGGATCGCGAGGCTGTGGGAATCCTGCTGCGGGAGTTGGGCGAGTATCTGGACGTGATCGTTCCGCGGGGAGGCAAGGGCCTGATCGCCCGGGTGCAGCAGGATGCCCGTGTGCCTGTGATGGGGCACCTGGAAGGCATTTGCCATACCTACGTGCACGATTCCGCCGATCTCGACAAGGCGAGAAAAGTGGTCGTCAACGCCAAGATGCGGCGCACAGGCATCTGCGGCGCCACCGAGACGTTGCTTGTGGACCGGCGCGCGCCGGCCGCGACACTGGGCGCACTTGTCGGTGACCTGATAGCCGCAGGCTGCGAAGTTCGTGGCGACGAGGAGGCACAGCGCGCGGATTCGCGCGTAAGGGCGGCCGCCGATTCAGACTGGGGCAAGGAGTATCTGGACGCGATCATCGCGCTGCGGGTGGTGGGAGATGTCGATGAGGCCATGGCGCATATCCGCCGCTACGGTTCCGGACACACCGAAGCCATCATCGCTGAGGACACCGGCGCGGCGGAACGGTTCCTGAACGAGCTGGACAGCTCCATTCTGCTGCACAACGCGTCGACCCAGTTCGCCGACGGCGGCGAATTCGGCATGGGCGCCGAGATCGGGATTGCTACCGGCCGGATTCATGCCCGCGGACCAGTGGGCGCGGAGCAGTTGACGAGCTACAAGTACGTGGTTCGGGGAGACGGTCAGACGCGGCCCAGGTAATCCAGCAGCGTCCGGTGATAAATTTCGGTGACTTCGTCGAGGCTACGCTTCTTCGCGTCGGCCTCGTCCCGGGATTCCTCCGAGATGGGTGAGTTCGAAAGCACTTCGTAGATCCACTCGGCGCCTTCGTGAAAACCGGACGTCAGTCCGGCGTCTCTGTACGTGGAGGCGATTTCGCGCATTTCGCCCGTCCAGCGGGCGGCGTCGCAGGCGATGTTTGGCATTCGGGCAAGCATGGCTTTGTGGACATCCGGCAGGCTGTGGGCCAGTTCCTCTTGCAATTCGTCGCTCACGTTCAGTTGTCTGGCCGCCAGGATCGCGGCGGCGCGCAAGGCATTGGCGCCCTTGTTCAGTGAGGCGTACATCATCTTAATCGCCGAGGCGCGGCCGATCTCCGCGCCGAGCGGCTTGACCGCGATCCTCTCAGTCTCGATGCGCCGCAGGATACCTTCGTGAGGCCCGCTCGTGTAGAACCGCACCGGGATGCGTCCGGCTCGGGGTGGGCTGCCGACGATTCCGACGTCCTGAAAGTCGACACCGTGGTCTGCCGCTATGCCGGCAATCTCGCGAACCGTGGCGGGCGAGACAGCGTTGCATTAGACAAATAGCGGCTTGCTTGCCGTCTGCTCCACCAAGGGGACAATCCGCCGGGCGAATTCGGCCGCGGCCGAGGGCGGGATGATGGAGAGCAGCAGATCCGCATCGGCAACCAGGGTTTCGAGGTTGTCTACCGCCCGCATGCCGGCCCGCGTCGCCAGCTTCCGGGACCGAGTACTGCGCCCCTCAAGGCAAGTGGTGACGTCAAAGCCGTTGCTGCGAAGCTCCGCGGCCACACTGCTGCCCATGTCGCCCGCGCCGACAATCCCGATACGATTTATTTTGCGCATGTGCATGGTCGGCCTGTCCTGCCGCGTGCACCGTGAAATTCGGTTAACTCCCCCAGGGCTCGATCGCTTCCTTCAACTGCGCATAGCCCTCCAGAAACCCTGGACGCTCTCCGGAGTAGATCTTGTCGAACCTCCGGAGCACCCTGTCCAGCCAGGCATGCAATTCACGATGATCGGGATTGGCGTCCCGGTAGGCGTCGCGGATCAGCACGAAGTGAATCCGCGGATCGTAGGGTTTCTTGGTACCGCCCATGGACTCGTCGCCGTCCAGCAGCCGCAGCAGCATCGCATCGGCCGAACCCAGAGTCTGCTCGTGGATCGGCGGGCCTTCCATGCGGTACATCACCGACGTCATGTCGCGGCCATTGCCGGTGGTGTAGCCCATCTCTTCCCAGATGTAGTAGGCACGCGCGCCCACGTGCTCGAGCACCTTGCCGGCAAAGTACCGCAGCGGATCGGACACGTCGGCGAGCAGGTCGGTGAGGCGGTCGCCGTCCAGGTCCGTGGCGAGGATGATGGCGTCATGCTGCTGGATCAGGTCCCAGAGCAGGATTCCGTAGTTTGTATCGGCGATATGCTGTTCGATCCGCCCGCCCCAGTTCTCCATGCCGTCCTTGAAGTCCGCCGGGAGGAGATTGATGATGCGGTCGACCAATTCACGGTGCTCTACATAACCATCCACGGCGTAGCGTCGCCCGATCTGGAACCCGGTCCCCTGCAGCATCCAGGAGAGAATGCCGGCGTTGACGCCATCCTCCTGGGCCTGGGTCGGCTTGTAGGCCACCCTTCCGACCGCACCGGTTTCGTGCACCATGCGCAGAAACCGGCGCACGGCGTACGCCATCTGGATGCCGGGGGTATTCATCTCGGTGTGAATGATCCCGGTCTCGGGGTCGACGTCGAACACCGACTTGTCCTGTGAATACGGCAGGCAGGGCATGCAGCGGACCACGGTGATGGGACCGTAGGGCCGTACGTTGCAGTAGACGCCCGCCTGGGTGCGAAGCGGCGCGTTGCCGGACTTGCCCATGACCACGACGCGTTCCCCGTCATCGCCATTGACGTAGGCATCGCCCGCGGTGGACCACTTGATGGAGATGCAGGGCATGTTGCCGAACCAGCTCAGCGGCGCCAGTTTCATGTCGTGGCGGTACTGCGCCCACATCGGTACCGCGTAGAATGGCAGGCCGAGTATGTCGGCGGCGGCCACGGTGCCCAGCAGCGCGTAGGCATCGGTGAGCGAGTGGGCGACGGGCTGCACCGAACCGTCGTGATGACCGCCTTGCCAGATCACTGCGTCCGGATACCCCGTGGGCCGCAGTTCGGCGGGTTCGTAAAGGGCCGCAAGAACGCCGAAGAGATCCCCTCCGGCGGCTTCCGTTCGCGCGATATTCATCAGGTCCAGCATGATCAAGATTCCACAGCGGATAGTGTCGGGGAAGGGGTCCCGGGAGGTCCCGATTCAGAGCGCGGCCATTATACGGAAGGATCGTTTAGCGTGTCGGACGCCTGCACCGCTTCGTGGATCAGGTGCGGGCGGTCTCCGCGCCGCGAATAGAGGTGCTCGCGGGCCATGTCCCTGAGCGCCGCATCGCGCTCCGCGCGGCTGGCGTACCAATGGAACTGCTCCCAGTCCGTCCCGAGGAGGCGGCCGAACGTGTCTCCGGCCGGCAGCCTGACGCGAATGCCATAGGGCTTGTCGGAGGTGGGTAGCCGATTGAGATTGTGTGGATGACAGATATCCATTCCCGAGGTTCCTTAGCGTTCCGGCCCGCCGAGCGGGGCAGGGATTGCCTGCTACAATCTTAACCCGGATGTCTCGCCGGCGCGCGGGTTGACTCGGGCGGATCACCGCCGAGTTTCGATGCGTGGGAACACAACAATCCGCGCCGGAACGATCATTCCGGCGTGAGCGTCGATCAGGAGCGAAGGGTTTGTCCAGGGTCTCTCAAACAGGCCGGTTCTTTGCCGTAGGCGGTGCGGTTCAGCCGAACCGGCCGTGCTACATCGAGAGATCCGCCGACGCGGCGCTGTTGCAGGGCATCCTGGACCGGCAGTTCTGCTATATCCTGGCGCCGAAGGCCAGCGGCAAGTCCAGTCTGATGGCCCGTGCAGTCCGTGACCTGCGTGCCAAGGGTCAGTTGGTCGCTGTCGTGGATCTGGCCCAGATCGGCATGGGGGGAGAAAGTGCCGGGGGGGCAGAGGCCGGACGCTGGTCCTACAGCATTGCCTACCGGGTGCTGCGCGAGCTACGGCTGAAGGCGGACCTGCAGGCCTGGTGGCAAGCCAAGGGCGCGCTGCCGGGCGAGCAGAGGCTTGCCGAATTCTTCTGGGAGGTGGTGCTCCCGAACACCACGGAACCTGTCAGCTTGTTCCTGGACGAGATCGAAAGGGCCATCGGGCTGCCGTT
>VYEH01000345.1:7523-8022 GCA_009843005.1 Pseudomonadota bacterium
CGAGTTGCCTGACTTCAACCTGGAAGAGACTTATGGCCTTGCGCCGGGATTCGGGGAGGACACCCGGCACGGACGCGTTGCACTTCGGGAAATCTTCTCCTGGGTGTCGGGCCAGCCCTTTCTCACCCAGAAGATTGCACGGGGTCTGGCGCGCCGCGGCGGTATGCCCAGCAAACTTGAGGAAGTGCTGAAGGACCAGTTCCTCGGCCCCGGCGCGCGACGTAACGAAGCCCTTCTCAGTCACATTCGCACGTTCCTGACCGGCCGCACGCGTGCGCAGCGGCAGACGCTGACGTTATTGGGGCGAGTCGTCAAGGGCGAGATGCTTCTTTATGATCCCGGCTCGCTTGCAAACCATCATTTGCTTCTCTCGGGCGTGATCGGGGTGCGTGCAGACGGCCGGCTGGCGTTTCGGAACAAGCTGTTCGAGCGCATCTTCGGCAGGGAATGGGTCACGTCGGAGATGCCGTTCAACTGGCGCAGGTGGTCCGTCGCCGCC
>VYEH01000322.1 GCA_009843005.1 Pseudomonadota bacterium
GGTCTGCATGCGGCCCAAACGGAATGGTACGTGCTCGAGGGCAGCATCAGGATCGGCGAGAAGGAAATGGGCGAAGGCGGCTACTGGGTGGCGCCCCGCGGGATCAACACGCCCGCAATGAGCGCCGCGGCCGGAACGCGCATCCTGCTGTTTCGCGAGTACGCGGACTGGGCATTCACGCCGGCCGAGAACGGCGCCGACGTGTCCAGTGACGGTCTCGTGGTCATGGATTCCAATGCCATGGACTGGTACGACGTGGTGCACCCGGAACATGGCAGCCCGATGGATTTCGACCGCGGCGGCACGCCGGTTCCGGGGCTGTTCATCAAGCTCTTGTGGCGCGATCCCGAAAACGGATTCTATACGCGACTCATCAAGGCCAAACCCGGCTGGCGCGAGCATCCGCTGGCCCACCATCCGGTGTATGAAGAGGCCTACTGCCTGGACGGGGACTTCCACTACAACTTCGGCACGATGGTCAAGGGGCAGTACTTCTTCCGCCCGGCGGGCGTGCGCCACGGCGATTTCACCGCCGGCGAGGAGAATGGTTGCGTGTGGCTTCTGCGCTGCGACGGCGACCTGGTGGACTGGTACACGGACAACGCCAGCGTTGAAATGAAGGGCGACCCCGTCAACTGGGGCGAGGGTTATCCGAACACGGAACCTCCAGTATACCTGCAGCCGGTCCGGTCCCGTTCGATCGGGCCCTGGAAGGACCCGAGCTACGTCTGACAGTGCGTGGAAAGAAACTCGCGCACCTGACCGGTCGATCAGTCGTTGTCGGGGAGGCGGTCTTCGCCCCAAGCCGCGGGACTGACCGTACCGAGCCTGAATCACTGAACGGCAAGCGATGGACCTGATCCTGAATAACGTTCGCGTCGTTCGCCCGAGTGGCGATGGCCCCGAGAACCTCGACATCGGCATCGAGAACGGCAGGATTGTCCGTCTCGAGGCGACCATTCCAGTCGACGAGGCCGCGACCGTACTCGACGGGCAGGGCCGGCTGGCGTTTCCGGGCCTGGTCGACGGGCATATGCATGTCGGCATCTATTCGCCGCTGGCGCAGGACGCCATCACCGAGAGCAAGGCGGCCGCGATGGGTGGCGTGACATCCGCCATCACCTACTTCCGCACCGGGCAGTATTACCTGAACAAGGGCGGCCCCTACGAGGCGTTCTACCCCGAGGTTCTCGACATCTCACACGGCAAATACTGGGTCGACTACGCCTACCACCTGGCGCCCATTTCAAGCGCCCACATCGACGAGATGGAATCGCTGCTGACGAATCACGGCGTGTGCTCGTTCAAGATCTTCATGTTCTACGGCGGCTACGGTCTGCACGGCAAGAGCGGCAAGTATGCCCAGAAGCAGTTCCTCATGATCGGCGACGACGAGTCCTACGACATCGCCCACTTCGAGTTCATCATGCGTTCTGCGCGGAAACTCATGATCAGGTACCCCGACATGGCCGACCGAATCTCGGTCAGCCTGCACTGCGAACTCGCCGACATCCTCAACGCCTACACGAAGATCGTGCAGAACGAAGGCAAGCTCACCGGGCTGCGCGCCTACAGCGCCGCGCGACCGCCGCACTCGGAAGGCCTCGCGGTCTGGATCGCCTCGTATCTCGCGCACGAAACCGACTGCCTCAACATCAATCTGCTGCACCTGTCCTCGCGCAAGGCCGTGGAAGCGGCGCTCATGATGCAGGACGTGTTTCCCAACATAAGCTTTCGCCGCGAGGTCACGATCGGGCATCTGCTGCTCGATTACGATGCCCCGGCCTCGTGTCACGCGAAGGTCAATCCGCCCATTCGCTCGCGCGAGGACGTGGAGTTCCTGTGGGAAAAGCTGCTCGAAGGGCGGATTGACTGGGTTGTCTCCGACCATGCCTGTTGTTCCGGGGAGCTCAAGACCGATCGCCGTGACCCAAAGGACAATAACAATATCTGGGTCTCCAAGTCCGGATTCGGCGGTACCGAATACCTGCTCTCGGGCCTCTACAGCGAGGGTACGAAACGCGGCCTGTCCGTCAACCGCATGGCTCAACTGGTCAGCAAGAACCCGGCCGAGCGCTACGGACTGCTCAACAAGGGCGATATCGAGGTCGGCTACGACGCGGACCTCGTCCTGCTGGACCCCGACGAAACGTTCACGGTTCGGGCGGCGGAGTCGCAGTCGGCGCAGGGTTATACGCCGTTCGAGGGAATGCAATTGACAGGGCGGGTCAAGACGACCCTGCTGCGCGGCGAGATCGTTTACGACAACGGTACTATCGTAGGCCCCGCACGGGGCCAATACCTGCGGCGACCGACGAGTCCGCCGAAAATCGCGGGTATTGCGGCGCCTGCCCGATCACCTTGATTCCTGCCCGACCACCTTGATTGCGAAGACTGGAGCGCCGATACACTCACCATGAATCCGGATCTTCGCGAAAACTACCGGGGCGCTTTCAGCGGCAGCCTGTGTTTCGGAGCGAAACCAGCCCTGATTCTGGTCGATTTCGTGCAAGCCTATTTTGACAGGAACAGCCCCTTGTACGCCGCTGTCGAGGACGCATTGGCGTCGGCGTTGCGTGTTCGCGCTGCTGCACGCGCTGCTGGTATCCCGGTGTTTTATACCAACGTCGTGTACCAGGAGGGCGGCGCCGACGGCGGCGTGTTCTACCGCAAGGTGCCGGCGCTTGAGGTGTTCGTGCAGGGCAACCCGCTGGGCGCCTGGCCCGCGGGGCTTGAGCCGGGCAAAGACGAGGTCGTGATATCGAAGCGGTATCCGAGCGCCTTTTTCGGCACGTCGCTCGACGCCACGCTGACGGCCCAAGGCATCGATACGCTCATCATTACGGGACTCACGACGAGCGGCTGCATTCGAGCCACGTGCGTCGATGCGGTTTCACACGGCTTCATCCCGATTGTCGTTGCCGACGCCTGCGGCGACCGGCATGCCTCGCCGCATGAAGCGAACCTGTTTGACATGAACGCCAAGTACGCCGAAGTGATCGACGAGAAGGCGGTTATTGACTACCTGAAAGCTTTATGAGGCTCAGAACTCCTCCAGCAGGCGGCCCTTGCCGATGATCGTGTCGTTGATCCCGCAGGCGCGCAGTGCGTGCCACACGCAGGCGATGTTGATGGGGATCAAGGGCTTTTGCAGCCAATGTTCCATGGTCGGGAATATGTCGACCGTGGAAAGATTCGTGCCACACTGAATGATTGCGTCGACGTCGTCCCCATCGATATCGCGAATGGCGTCCATCACCATCGGAATGGTGATTTCGGCGATCGAGGTCGCTGATGGACTGGCGAGCCCCCTGACGGCCTTCACTTCGAATCCGATGTCATTGAAAAAGCGCTCCACGTTGTCGTCTCCGACCGGTGGATAGGGCGTAATGACAGAGATCTTCTTGGCGCCAAAACTGTGCAGCGCGTCGCGGGTCGCGCCCGCGCCCGTGGTCAGGCCAAGTTCGCCGATCTGATCCTGGATACCTTTCTCGAACGCTACATTGCCCTCGATTCCGCCCCAGAATGTCTCGGCGGACATGCCGAGCATCAGGTGCGTGATCCTGGCGCTGAGAACGTTTCGAATCGATATCGGCAGCTCGACTCGGAGCGCATCGAGAAATCGCTCGAAGACCGTGTTGAAATCGTCGCCCGATCGTTCCGATTCGTCGGCCCAGTTGGCGATTTCGATCCAGATCCGCGACGGATGCCATGTCAGCCCGTCCAGGCTGATCTTCTGCAGGTCGTATTCCACGCCGGTATTCGTGGAGGGAATGAGCACCCCGATGCGTGCGCGGCCGGCGACCTGATAGTTGTCCATGCTCAGCTCTTGTTCTCGCCGTGACTCAAGCCGGCGTCACGCTCGGGAAGAATTCGCGCAACAGCGCGGCGACCTCGTGACAGTGCGTCTCGCAGACAAATGTACCGGCATCGGCGATTTCGCGTTTCGAGCCGTTGGCGAGCAGGGCCAATGCGGCGTCCAGTCGAGGGTACAGCACGTCCCCGGTACCGGCGAAAACGAGTACGGGGCAGTTCAATGCAGCAAGCGCCTTTTCAACGTCGTGCGCCATTACGGCGTCGTAGGCGGCAGGATAGCGTTCGTCCATGCTGATGGCGTTCAGGGTTTCCCGCTGCACGATGTCGAGTGAGACATCCTGATCCATGCCGCGAATGCGATCCCACCTCTGTACCAGATGGCCGCCCTCTCCGTCGACGGGTATCGTTGCTGCGACTTCGGGCAGCTTCGCCCTGAGGGTTGCGTCGATCAGGGTCGGGCCCGACAGGGCGAGAGCGTCGATCCGGTCCGGGTGATCCGCGGCCAGCTGTGTGGCAATCGCCGCACCCGTGTGGTGCCCGAACACAAGGCACCGGTCGATACCGAGATCGTCGAGGAACTCGGTCAAGCCGTTCGCCAGTGCGTCGATCGTCATCTCGCCGGCGACAGGATCGCTGAGTCCCATGCCCGGTGTGTCCGGGGCGAACAGGCGATAGTCGTTTGCCAGCGCCAACATGAGGTCTTCATACATTGCCGACGTGCTCGGCGTCTGATGCAGCAGCACCAGCACCGGCCGATGCGCCGTACCGGCACAGCGGTAGTGAATCTGGCCGAACGAAACCGTCGCGTAGCCGCGCGACACTCTCATGCCGCGCTCCCGAGATTGAAGGGGCGCCACTTGAGTTTGGAAAATTCGTCCGACATTGTCGCCCGCCAGGCCGCCGGTTTCTTATGGCTCATATCGCTTCCGATCGCAACTTGGTATGAACATTAAAAGCCATATTATTATGCGTTTATGTTTTGCGATATGGAAGGATCGGTCGCCCGCTCACCTTCCCATGAACAATTCCCGTGATTCGTAACCGCTGGCCATAGCCTGGCGCTACGATGTCACGTTCAAGTGTGACGTCGGTCCGGGTGAGCGGTCTTGTCGAACAAGTGATCGTCGTTGGCGATAACGTCGCCGCTTGAACCGACGATCAGAGGATCGGGGCTGCCGACCCGCGCCCTGTCCTTGGCCGGATAGGGCAACTGCGAAAGGAAATGCCGCATGCTGCCCAGGCGGGCGCGCTTCTTGTCGTCCGACTTCACGATCGTCCACGGCGCGTCGGCGGTATCCGTGTAGAAGAACATCGCCTCCTTGGCGTCCGTGTAGTCATCCCACATCTTCAGGGACTGCCTGTCGATCGGCGATATCTTCCACTTTTTGAGAGCCTCGGTTTCCCTCGATTCGAAGCGTCTCAACTGCTCGTCGCTGGTCACGGAGAACCAATACTTGAACAGAATGATGCCGCTGCGCACCAACATCCTTTCAAACTCGGGAGCCTGGCGCATGAATTCCAGATACTCGTTCGGCGTGCAAAACCCCATGACCCGCTCGACGCCGGCGCGGTTGTACCAGGAACGGTCGAAGAAGACGATTTCGCCGGCCGACGGCAGGTGTCGAACGTAGCGCTGAAAGTACCACTGGGACCGCTCCCGTTCCGTGGGCTTGTCCAGCGCCACGACCCGCGCGCCGCGAGGATTCAGATGCTCGGTAAAGCGCTTGATGGTCCCGCCCTTGCCCGCCGCGTCCCGGCCTTCAAAGAGAATGACGATCTTGCGCCCGTTGAGCTTTACCCATTCCTGCACCTTCAGCAGTTCGATCTGCAGTTCCTTTTTCTGCCGCTCATAGAACTTGCGGCGGATCTTCTGCTTGTAGGGATATTCTCCGGTTTCGAAAAACCGGCGGATCGAGTCACGGTCCCTGCGGATGTCCGCGAGACGTCGGGCGGCGCTTGCCTGCTGCTCCGTGGCGGCGGCTGTTGCGGCTTTCTCCGGCTTGCCCTCGCCGGGTTCCGATGCCTCCTTTGAACCCGCGATTTCGAGTGGTTCCCCGTTCCCGACGGTATCGGATTTAAGGGACATTGCCTGGTTTCTCGCAGATTTCGGGGGAATGATAATATCCCATCGGACGCCGCTCCGACACTTGAGCCACGATCCGCCGGTCATGACTCGGGCGGACAGGCAGCGCCCGTCACAGCCTGGGCAGTAGCAAGAATCGGTCGAAAACCCGCTGCCCGACATGGTGTAGGATTCGCCCGACCGTCGGGTCGGCCGGCGAGCACACTGACAGATTTCATACGCAAAAATGGACACCGGGGCCGCAACCGCGTGCGTGCTGATCATCGGCAACGAAATTCTGTCCGGCAAGACCCAGGACACCAACCTTCAGTTCCTGGGCGCCGAGTTGGCCGCCAAGGGGATAACGCTGGTGGAGGCTCGCGTACTTCGGGATGACAAGGCCGCCATCGTCACCGCGGTGAACCAGTGTCGTGCAGCCTACACCTACGTGTTTACAACCGGGGGCATCGGACCGACTCATGACGACATCACCGCCGAGTGCATCGCCGCAGCATTCGGCCGCGACCTGGTCCTTCACGAGGAGGCCGTGGAACGCCTGCGCCGGCGGGGACTCGAACTCAACGCCGCGCGCCTGAAGATGGCGCATGTACCCGCGGGAGCCGGCCTGATCGACAACCCCATGAGCGGCGCGCCGGGGTTCCGGGTGGAAAACGTCTTCGTCATGGCCGGCATCCCTGCCGTGGCCCGCGGCATGTTCTCCACTCTGGACGAGGAGGTGGCCGGAGGAGCGCCGATCCATTCCCGCAACGTCGACGTCTACCTCCCGGAAGGCGAACTGGCCGCACCTCTCGAAAACATCGTCAGCAAGTATCCCCAAGTGGAAATCGGCAGCTATCCCTTCTTCCGGAAACACCGACAAGAGCGTCGCTTCGGCGCCAACCTGGTGGTACGCGGCACAGACGAAGCCCTGGTCGATCAGGTTCTTCAGGAGATCATAGTCACCATGACCAACCTCGGCGGCGAAACCGACTGACCTACCACCGCATCAGCGCCGGAGCCTGCGGCCCGATACCACCAATAAGCCCAGCCAAATGCGTCCATCCGCTCACATCGCAGCGCCGGGTGTGCTGACTCAGACCATGGCCTGAGACCACGGGCGTAAACCTCCGTAACTCTTGTGCGAGTTCCTGGCTAGGTATCGCGCCCGGCCCAGTACATCGCGCCCAGCGAGGCGATGCCCAGAACTGCAAACCCGCCCACCAGCGGAAGCAGCGTACCGTCGTAGAACTGACCGATTACCCCACCCAGTGCCAGAGACGTCAGTGTGGTAAACGATCCGATCAGCGCGGCGGCGATCCCGGCAACATGGCCGAACGGCTCCATGGCCAGCGCGTTGACGTTGCCGAAGACCGAGCCGAGGCAGAAGAATGCAGCCGCACCCCAGGCCAGAAACGCCCACAGAGGAGCGATTCCCTCCGACTGAAACAGGGCAATCATGAACCCCGCCGAGAGGATGCAAAGGCCCAGCAAGCTGCTTTCCGCCAGCTTGCGCATACCGATTTTCAGCACCAGGCGCCCGTTCAGGTAGGATGCCGCGGCGAACGCCAGCGATAGCGCTGCAAAGTACGCCGGGAATAGCGAACCCACCTGAAACTGCTCCTGAAAGATCTGCTGTGCCGAGTTCAGGTAGCCCAGGAATCCACCGAATACCAGCCCCGCAGCCACCGAATAGCCTACGGCGCGGCGATTTCCCCCGACTTCACGTACAGCTGCGGCAATCGGTCCAATGGATAGCGGGATCCTTTGTTCCGGCGTCAGCGTTTCCGGTTGCCTGCTCGCAAACCAGATCAGCCCGGCGATGGCGAACGCCAACAGTGCGCCGAAAATGGCTCGCCATCCGGATACCAGCAAGATGACCTGACCCAGGGCCGGGGCGATGGTTGGTACGATGACGAATATAGCGAAAATGAACGACATCACGCGCGCCATATCGCGGCCCGCGTAGCGGTCGCGAATCAGCGCCAGGCAGACGATGCGCGGACCGGCCGCACCGATGCCCTGCAGGAATCTGCCGGCGAGCATCGCCGGATAGCTCCACGCGCCCATGGACAGCAGGGTCCCCATAAGGAACAGCC
>VYEH01000338.1 GCA_009843005.1 Pseudomonadota bacterium
GTTCTGCGAAAAACCCCTCGATCTCGATCTGCGGCGGGCCAGGGAAAGCGTTGACATCGCCGCAAGGGCAGACGTGCTCCTGTGCCTGGGATTCAATCGGCGTCACGATCCGGATTTTCGCAAACTCCGGATGGAGGCCAGGTCCGGTGCGATCGGGCCGATCGAAGTGATCACCATCATCAGCCGGGACCCTGCGCCGCCCCCTCCGGAATACATCGAGAGATCCGGCGGTCTGTTTCGCGACATGATGATCCACGACCTTGACATGGGCCGTTGGTTGCTGGGTGAAGAACCCCAACAGGTGTTTGCGACCGGAAGTACCCTGGCAGACCCGAGGATCGGGAAATTGGGGGATATCGACACGGCTGTCGCCGTGCTGCGCACACCGTCAGGCCGTCTTTGCCACATTACGAATTCCCGCCGATGCAGTTACGGCTACGATCAGCGCATCGAGGTGTTCGGGTCGCGGGGAATGGTTCGTGTCGATAACCGGAAGATCACCCGGGTAGAAAAGGCAACGACCAGGGGGTTTGCCACTGAACCGGCACTGCCCTTCTTCCTGGAGCGTTATGCGCAGTCGTATCGTTTGCAGCTTGACAGGTTCATCCGGGCGGTAGGCGGCGAATCGACCGACCTGGCATTGGGTTCCGACGGCCTGCGCGCACTGGAGCTTGCGGAGGCTGCGCACCAGTCATTCAGGCTCGGCAGACCTGTTGACGTCAGCTAGCCCCAGCCAGTCGCGGTGGTGAGTAACTTGAACTTCGGCCTGATCGGCACCGGCTTCATGGGCAAGGCACATGCCGTTGCACTACGCGCCGTGGGCACGGTGTTCCCCGAAGTCGCGCATCCGGGACTGACCTGTCTCGTCGACAAGAACGCGACCGTAGCTCAGCAGTTTGCGGACGCCTGGGGGTTTGCAAGTGCAAGCGACGACTGGATCGGCATGTGCCGCAGCGACGCCATCGACGTCGTGGACATTTGTACACCCAACCACCTGCACATGGAAATGGCGCTCACCGCGATCGAGGCCGGAAAGCATGTCTATTGCGAAAAGCCGTTGGCTCTCACCGCTGCACAGGCGAGGCGAATTCGCAGTGCCGCCGAGTCCGCCGGGGTCAGGACAGCAGCCGGGTTCAACTACATCTGCAACCCCCTGATTGCCGCAGCGCGTGACATGATCGCGTCCGGCGAGATCGGGGAGGTTCATGAATTTCGGGGCAGCTGTCGTGAAGACTACCTTGCGGACCCATCCACGCCTTACGGGTGGCGCTGCGCCAGAAATCGGGCCGGCGCCGGTGCGCTTGCCGATCTCGGCAGCCACTTGATCTGCATGGCGGAGTTTCTGCTCGGGCCGATCGGTTCGGTGCTGGGCTCTCTCACCACCGTCCACGACCTGCGGCCGGACCCGATTTCGGGCCGGATGCGAACGGTTGAGAACGATGACATTGCGCAGGCGCTCGTCGTGTTCGAACGGGGATGCCCCGGCACGATGGACATCAGCCGCGTGGCTACCGGCAAGAAGTGCGGACTCATGTTCGAGGTATGCGGGATGAAGGGCAGCATCGCCTTCGATCAGGAACGCATGAACGAGTTGCGGCTGTATCAGGCAGACAGCCAGTCCGGTCGTCGTGGCTACCGGCGAATTCTCGCCGGACCGGCGCACCCGGACTATTCGGCGTTTTGTCCGGCCCCCGGGCACGGTCTCGGTTTCAACGACCTGAAAATCATCGAAGTTCGCAACCTGCTGCGATCCATCGAATCGGGTGACGAAATCCATGCCGACTTCAATACCGCCTGCCGGGTTCAGGAAATCTGCGACGCCATCGAGACTTCCCACGATGGGCAGCAGTGGGTTGACGTAAGCCGCAACGCCCTCGAACGGCTACAGCTCACCGCGTGATTGACTTGCATCACCAGGGGCGCCTGGTTCCTGGTTCTTGCCGTCGGTGATATCGCGACCGGGTTGCCGGTTCAAGACGTCGATGGCCAATTCGGTGCAGAGCTCATGCATATGCGCGGCAGCCAATGCCGCGAATCGTTTCGAGGGCGCCGTGAGCGGATCCTGTTCGGCCTCCACGACGAGCCAGCCGTCGTACCCGACCGACTTGAGGTGTTGAAGCGCAGCGCCGAAGTCGATGCAACCCTCCGCATCGCCGGGCACCGTGAACACTCCATTCATTACGGCATCGAGAAAGCTTAGATCGCGATTCCTGGCGTCCTTCAGTACGTTCGCACGAACATTCTTGCAGTGCACGTGACTGATTCGGTGCCCGTGCGCCGCAAGTAGTGCAAGCGCATCCCCGCCGGCGTAGGCAAGGTGGCCTGTATCCAGCAACAGGCCGACGCTCTCGCCCGTGTTGTTCATCAGCCTGTCGATTTCTTTCGGGCTCTGGACGATGGTGCCCATGTGATGGTGATAGGCGATCCGGATGTCTTGATCGAGACAGGAATCACCCAATTCCGTCAGCTTCCTGCCGAACTCCGTCCATTCGCCGTGATGCAGTGTGGGCCTCAGTGACAGCGGCATGTTCCGCGAACCGTGAATGGCGTCGGTGGTGTCGCAGAAGACGATCACTTTCGACCCCAGCGACTTCAGGAGACGCAGGTGGTCCTGAAGCGCATCGATTTCTTCAGCGACCGATCTGCGCAGAAGCAGACTGCTGTACCAGCCGGATATCAATTGGAGTTCGAACGCCGCGAGAACGCGGCCCAGGGCGTCAGCCTGCCGCGGAAACTTGTTGCCCAGCTCTATACCGGCAAAGCCCGCCTCCCGGCTGTCGCCCAGACAGACTTCCAGCGGTGTATCCGCTCCCAGGGTCGGGAGATCGTCGTTGGTCCAGAGCAGTGGATTGACACCGATTCGTACCGCCATGGTCCGGAACCGGAATCAGTACGGTTGCCTGGTCTTTGCGGAGATATATTCTGCGCGGGCCGCGGTCACTTCCGCACGGCCGGACACCTCGGGCACGGCAACGTCCCACCAGAAGCCGCCGCCGGAAGATTGGTCGGGGTCGGTGCGCAGACTGATCAGGTACGATCGATCGGCCGCCTTGGCGCGCCCCACGGCCAACTCGAGTTCGGCCAGATTCTCAACGTGCTCCGAAGCCGCGCCCATGGCCGATGCGTGCCTGGCAAAGTCGAGCAACGGCGCGCCGTCCTCGGCAGCGGCACTGTCGCCGAACAGGTTGTTGAATGGCGCGCCGCCCGTCGACACTTGCAGGCGATTGATACAGCCGTAGCCTCCGTTGTCCAGGACCACGACGATGATCTTGTGGCCCAGCATCACGCTGCTCGCCAGTTCCGAATTGAGCATCATGTAGGAGCCGTCGCCGACGAGCACGATGACGTCGCGGTCGGGACAAGCCATCTTGACGCCCATGCCGCCGGCGATTTCGTATCCCATGCAGGAATAGCCGTATTCGAGGTGGTAGCCGCCGACCCGGTCGGTACGCCAGAGCTTGTGAAGCTCGCCCGGCAGACCCCCGGCTGCACAGACGACGATGTCGCCGGGGTCCGATGCGCGTTTCACGGCACCGAGAACCTGGGCGTCCGAAGGCAGTCCGGACGGTGCGGAAATCTCCTCCGCGGAGGTTGTTTGCGCGTAGTAGTCGTTCCACGCGGCAATGGCTTCTCGCCCGGCCTGCTGCCATTCAGGGTCGGCCTGCCAGCCTGCCAACCCCGCCTGCAATGCCTGCAAGCCGCGCCTGGCGTCCGTGACCAGGGGTTGAGCGCCATGCTTGTCGGCATCGGGCCGAGCCACATTGAGCTGGATCAGGCGCGTCTTGTCGGGCTGGATCAGGGTCCGTGACGCTGTCGTGAAGTCCTGCAGCCGCGTTCCGACCGCGAGGATCACGTCAGCCCCTTGCGCCAGCCGGTTAGCGGCGTCGGAACCGGTCACCCCGATCGCTCCCACGTAGTTTGGATGATCCCAGTTCAGTGCGCCCTTGCCCGCCTGGGTTTCGGCGACCGGAACCCCGTGCGCCTCGGCAAATGCGCGCAACGCTGCCGTGGCGCCGGAATAGTGCACGCCGCCGCCGGCGATCAGCAATGGCCGTCTGGCATGCCGCAACACATCGACTGCATCGTCCAGTTCACAACGGTCGGCTCCCTTGCGTGGCAGGCGGTGAACTCGCTCCGAGAACAGGTATTCGGGGTAATCGTACGCTTCGGTCTGGACATCCTGGCACAACGCCAGGGTCGCAGGTCCGCAGTCTGCCGGGTCCGTAAGCGTGGCGATCGCCGCGGGCAAACCGGTAATGATCTGTTCCGGCCGCGTAATGCGATCGTAGTAACGGCTGACCGGGCGAAAACAGTCGTTTACCGAGATCGTCGGGTCGCCGGGGTATTCGAGCTGCTGCAACACCGGATCCGGCGCTCGGTTCGCAAAGACGTCGCCCGGCAGCAATAACACCGGCAGGCGATTGACGTGCGCCAGCGCCGCGGCCGTGACCATGTTCGTTGCACCGGGTCCGATGGACGTCGTGCAGGCCATCATTCGCCTGCGTAGGCTCGCCTTCGCGAAAGCGATCGCCGCGTGGGCCATGCCCTGTTCGTTATGGGCACGGAACGTCGGCAATTCGGCCCTCCTGTCAAACAGCGCTTCACCGAGTCCGGCAACGTTACCGTGGCCGAAAATGGCGAACATGCCGTGAAACAGCGGCTGGATGTCGCCGTCAATTTCGACTCGCTGCGCGACGAGGAATCTCACAAGCGCCTGAGCCATGGTCAGTCGAGTCGTCTTCATTTCCCTGGTTCCAGTGCTGCGTCAACCCGATAGTGCCGCAGCACTAACTGGCCTCTCGGTTGCGCCAATAGTCGATGAGTTCCACGTAGTTCCGCGCCACCGATTCGATCAGCGCCTCGTCGTCGATTTTCCCGGCCAGCCACTGCCTGCCGGGTCTGGCAAATATTGTTCGGCCAATCGTGAAGCCCTTGCAGATGTCGAATCCGGCGCAAGCGTTGAATCCGGCCTGCAACGCGCTCGCGGGCGCATCCATGCCCAGTATCACGACCCCGCGGCAATGCGGCGCACGCCGTGAAATCAGGTCGCTTACATTTTGCCAGGCAGTCCGGCTCATCATGGGCAACTTCCACCAGTCCGGCCGAATATCCAGATTGTAGAGGAGCGCGAGCACGGATCCGCAGGTGTCGTCGTCCACGACCGAACCCGCGGGCGGCAGAATCTCCAGCAGCAACTCGTGGCCCGACGAGCAGCAGGCCCGGTAGAGTTCCTTGACCTGCCGCTCCTGTTGCAGCCGCAATATCCTGTCGTCGTCAAGGCCATAAACCATCAGGCACTTGACGATATGTTCGAGGGGCCAGGCGCGCAACCGGTCACCGATGGAACGGCCGCCTTCGAGCTCCAGTGGCCGCGACCCCGATAGTTCCGCGGGGCGGGCAATCCACCAGCCGCGACCGGTTACGTCGTTCAGGGCATCCTGGCCGAACGTGTCGTCGATTATCGCCCCGACCGTTCCATCGGATCCGACGGCGTCCGCACTCCTTTCAATGGCCCGGACCATGAGGCGTTTCAGCGTGGCGATGCGTTGCAGCCCGGCCCCCGCCTGCTGCGCCATTTCCACCAGTTGCCGGCGATGATCGAATGCGAGCGCATGGATTTCGGGCCATGAGGCGGGCTGCCGCGTGGTGACGCGGTGCAGGTAATTGAGTTCATCGTCGAGATCGGGCCGGGGAATCTGCGGCGCGTGACGCATGTAATGGTCCAGTTCCTCGGCCGTGGGAATGGCGGGCGAGCAACCGTGCCTCGATACAACCAGTGCGCCGCAGGCGTTGGCGTAGGCCGCGCTCGTTTCGTGGTTCTCGTTTCGGAGCCAGCCGCGCAGGAAACCCGACATGAACGCGTCGCCCGCCCCCAGGACGTTGAGTACTTCAATTTCGGGGCAGGAAAAAATCGTCACGTCGTCGAGGCTCGCGGGGACCTCGCCGTCAACGACGACGCATCCCCGCTCCCCCAGTTTCAGCACCAGGATTGCATCCGACAGCGAGCGAATATGGCGCAGCGCGCCGATCGTGTCGGTGCTGCCGCCGGCGATGTGCATTTCTTCTTCGGTGCCTACGATGAGGTCGCACTCGGGCCAGACCGTCTGCAAGTGAGCGGACACCGAATGCGAATCGATGAATCGCGTTTCGCCGTCGCCAAGGCCCGTCAGGCCCCACAGAACCGGACGGTAGTCGATATCGACGATCACCCTGACTCCGGCGGCCCTGGCGTACTCGATGGCCTTCAGGCAGGTGGAATAGGTCCCGGGCGTCGAGAAGTGTGTCCCGGTAATGAGCAGAGACTTGCTGGAGGCGATGAAGTCGGCGGAGAAGTCGGACGCGTCGATCGCCATGTCCGCACAGTCGTTACGGAAAAAGATCAGCGGAAAGGTGTCCCTGTCCTTGATCCCCAGAACCACCAGTCCGGTGAACCTGTCGGGGTCAGTCACCACATGGCTGACGTCGACACCGCCGCGTGCAAGTTCCTCGCGCACGAAACGGCCCATATGTTCATCGCCGACCCGCGTCAGCATGGCCGACTTCAATCCCAGGCGAGCGCAGCCGAACGCGATATTGGCGGAGGACCCGCCGAGATACCTGGCAAAGCTCGACGTGTCTTCCAGTCGACTGCCGATTTGGTTACCGTAGAAATCGACCGCGGCCCGACCCAGACAAATGACGTCAAGAGAACCATTGGCGAAGTCTGTCGTTTCGGACGTCATATTCGGCCTGCCCTCTGATTTCACCTGTGTCGAGGCTGTAGGGGTTGCAATTGGGGCACGTTGCCGGGAATTGGTCTGTTCCGCTGCAGTGTGCGACAGTTCAGAATAAACGTTCTATACTGAAAAATCATTGATCAAAATCTTTCATTTCCAAAAGGTCGGACGAGATGTCGAAATTGCTGTCGCAGTCTACAGCGCCGGATGACAGAGGCCGGATTCAATGTATCGATCCCGTATCGGCCGGCTGGGAATACGTTGGATTCGAAGTATTCAGGCTGAAGGCGGGCGCGAACCTGGAAGATGAAACCGGAGGCACGGAAGTCTGCCTGGTACTCCTCTCGGGCAAGGCGGACATTGCCACGGCAAACGAAGCCTGGCGCAATCTGGGCGAGCGATCATCGGTATTCGACCGGCAGGCGCCCCATGCAGTGTACCTGCCGCCCGACGAGCGACTTGGCGTCGTTGCCCGCACCGACGTAGAATTGGCGGTTTGCAGGGCGCCGGCGAAAGGCGAATATCCCGCCCGCCTGATCAGGCCCGAGGACTGCCAATTCGAAACCCGGGGCCGCGGCACCAACCGCCGGCACGTTTGCAACATCTTGTTCGACAATGCAAACGCCGAGCGCCTGTTGGTCTGTGAGGTATTGACGCCGGGTGGCAACTGGTCGAGTTATCCGCCGCACAAACACGATGACGATCGGGGTTCGGAGGAAACACAACTCGAAGAGATCTATTACCACCGCATCGATCCACCTCAGGGATTCGCCTTCCAGCGCGTCTATACCGACGACCGCACTCTGGATGAAACCATGACCGTGACGGACGACGACGTGGTCATGGTGCCCGAGGGCTACCACCCGGTGGGTGCGCCCCACGGTTACGACCTCTATTACCTGAACGTCATGGCCGGTCCGCAGCGAAAGTGGCTGTTCCACAATGACCCGGACCATGAATGGATCATAGGGTCATAAAGGGCTAGCTGCCTATTTCACCGTCGTCATTCTTCGTAATCGCGACCACGGATGACCTTGGCGGTATTCGAGGATCAAAATCCGGCCAGCGAGTTGCAGGGTGTTCAAAAGTCGAGCCATCCGATCTTCCGGGATGCTGAACGGCGACGAATAATGTTCGTCCATCCGGCGTAAACGCCGGCCCACAAAGCTCCCCGCCGTTCGGGCAGCCAAAGAAATGCCTGAACCGTGCGCGGTCGGGTCC
>VYEH01000334.1:0-577 GCA_009843005.1 Pseudomonadota bacterium
CTGCTGAGCATGCGTTCGTCATTGATGTGGGTGATGATGTCACCGGCAATCAGCCCGGCTGCGGCCGCGGGCCCCCCGACCTCCGCCAGTTCCACCGCCGGTCCTGAAATCCCCAGGGCGGCGGCGTTCATGCCGGGCAGGTCCCATGCGTCGACTCCCAGCCAGCCCCGGATGACGCGGCCGTGCTCGAGGAGTTCGTCCATCACGCCGCGAACCAGGTTCACCGGTATGGCGAAGCCGATGCCTTCCGGGGGGCTGCGGTTCAGGGTGGCGAAGCGCGCCGTGTTGATGCCGATCAATTCGCCGCGGGTGTTGACCAGGGCGCCGCCGGAATTGCCTATGTTGATGGCCGCATCGGTCTGAATGAAGTTTTCGAAGATGGTCAGTCCGATACCCCGGCCGGTCGCGCTGACGATGCCCGACGTGACGCTTTGGCTGAGCCCGTAGGCGTTGCCGATGGCCAGTACCACATCACCGATCTCCAGAGTGTCGCTTCTGCCCAGGCGGATGGCCGGCAGGTCCGGCAGGTCGACCTTCAGCAGCGCCAGTTCCGTTTCCGGGTCGGCGCCGACGAAGC
>VYEH01000334.1:587-5161 GCA_009843005.1 Pseudomonadota bacterium
GACGAAGCGGGGGTGCGCCTCTCGTCCGTCGGCGAGCTGCACCACCACTTGGTCCGCGTCGCGGATGACATGCCAATTGGTCACGATGAGGCCGTCCCCGCTGATGATCACGCCGGAACCCAGTCCCTGATCCACGACCATGCCCGCGCCCAGGCTTCCCCGCTGGCCCAGTCGCGCCGTGCGCAGACTCACGACGGCCGGGGCGCTGGCGTTCACCGCACTGGCATAGCTGGTCGCCGGGGACTGCGCGCTGCCGCCGAGATTGACCAGATCGGGGCGGAGCAGCACGATGAAGAACGCCACCGCGAGTCCGAAAGCGGACGATTGCGCGATAAAGACCAGTACTCTCCACCAGGTCGTCATGGGCCAGGGCCTGTTGACGGGGTTGACAGACCTAGTTTACCTGCAATACCGGCCACCATACTTCAGTTGGTCAGCGCGGATAACCGATAGTTCACCAAGGGCGTCTGTGCGCAAGTTCGAGGCGCCGCGTGTATAATTCCCCGGTTCCAGTGACTTCCCCGTGAGCAGGGCAAGCCTGCCTGCCTGCCCTCGATCCGCGCACCGATGACTGACAAGACCGATCTCAGCAGGCGCCACTTTCTGGTGGCCGCAACCGTGACGGCCGGCGGCGCCGGGATGGTCGCCGCAGCGGTCCCGTTCGTTGCGTCTTTCAGGCCCAGCGCCCGCGCTCAGGCGCTCGGTGCGCCGGTGGAAGTGGATGTCGGCAAGATGGAGCCCGGAGCGCTGGTCAAGGTGGAGTGGCGCGGGCGTGTGATCATGATTGTCCGCCGGACCGAGTTCATGCTCGGCAAACTGGCGGAACTGGAAGAGCAGCTTGCCGACCCGGCCTCCAGCGCGTCGCTGCAGCCCGGCTATGCCGTCAATCCCCATCGCAGCATCCGTCCCGAGTTTCTGGTTGTGGAGGGCGTATGTACCCATCTCGGATGCGCCCCCATGCCCCGTTTCGACGTCGCGCCCGCGGACCTCGGCGCCGACTGGGCGGGCGGCTTTTTCTGTGCCTGTCACGGTTCGAAGTTCGACCTGGCCGGGCGCGTCTATCGCGGCGTTCCCGCACCGACGAACCTCAGCGTGCCTCCCCACCGTTACGTGGCGGAGAACGTGTTGCTGATCGGCTCCGACATGGGAGCGTCCTAGGTGGCCGCAGCCGCTTCGGACATGGTCGATCGCCTCGGCCGGAGTGCGAACTCGCTGAAACGGTGGGTCGACGCCCGTTTCCCCCTGAGCAAGCTCATCAGGGAGCACGCCACCGAGTACTACGCGTCGAAGAACTTCAATTTCTGGTATGGCTTCGGGGTCCTGGCCACAGTGGTGCAGGTGCTGCAGATCGTCACCGGCATCGCCCTGACCATGAACTACAAGCCGTCCGCCGCCGAGGCGTTCGCCTCGGTGGAATACATCATGCGCGACGTGGAGTGGGGCTGGCTGATCCGCTACCTGCATTCCACCGGCGCTTCGGCATTCTTCATCGTGGTTTACCTGCATATCTTTCGCGGCCTGATGTACGGCTCCTACAAGAAGCCGCGCGAGCTGGTCTGGATCTGCGGCATGTTCATCTACGTCTGCCTGATGGCCGAGGCGTTTTTCGGCTACCTGCTGCCCTGGGGGAACATGTCGTACTGGGGTGCGCAGGTCATCGTCTCGCTGTTCGGAGCGGTGCCGGTGGTCGGCGAGGCGCTGGCGGAATGGATCCGCGGCGATTACTACATTTCGGACATCACGCTCAATCGCTTCTTCGCCTTCCACGTGATCGCCGTGCCGTTGATGCTTGTCTTCCTGGTGGTCGTGCACATCATGGCCCTGCACGAGGTGGGGTCGGGCAATCCCGATGGGATTGAAATCAAGGACTACAGGGACGACAGCGGCAAGCCCATCGACGGTGTCGCCTTTCACCCGTATCACACCAGCAAGGACCTGGTGATCATCACCGTGTTCCTGATCGTCTTCGCCTTCGTGGTGTTTTTCGTCCCGGACATGGGCGGGCTGTTCCTGGAGCATGCCAACTTTGAGCCGGCCAACGTGCTGCAGACGCCCGAGCATATCGCCCCGGTGTGGTACTTCACTCCGTTCTACGCCATTCTCAGGGCCGTTCCCTACAAGTTGCTGGGCGTGATATTGATGGGCCTGGCGGTACTGCTGCCGTTCTTTCTTCCGTGGCTGGATCGCAGTCCCGTGAAGTCCATCCGATACCGCGGCTGGATCTTCAAGCTGGCGCTGGCCGGCTTCGCGGTCAGCTTCCTGGTGCTGGGTTACCTGGGGCTGCAGCCCGTCTCCGATACCTATACGCTGCTGTGCCGCCTGTTCGCCATCCCGTATTTCGGCTTCTTCCTGCTGATGCCGCTGTATACGTCGTGGGAGAAACCCGGGCCGGTTCCGGATCGGGTCCGATGATGGTTCACAGAATCATCGCGGGCCTGCTGCTGGCGGCGAGTGCCGCATCCTGGGGGCAGGATCATGGCGCCGCCGTTGCGGAGCTTGCGCCTGCGGATAACGACATCGGCGACATCGCCTCGCTGCAACGGGGAGCGAAGTTTTTCGTCAACTACTGTCTGGGTTGTCACTCGGCGCAGTACGTCCGTTACAGCCGGCTCGGAGAAGATCTCGGCCTCACCGATGCACAGGTGGTAGAGAACCTGATGTTCGGTGCGGGACAACTGCACGACACCATGGTCAGCAGCATGCGCCCGGAGGACGGCGCTGTGTGGTTCGGGGTCGCGCCTCCGGACCTCTCCCTGATCGCCCGCAGCCGGGGCGTCGACTACCTGTACAATTACATGCGTGGCTTCTACGCCGACCCGTCCAGGCCCACGGGCTCGAACAACCTGTGGCTCGAGAATACGGCGATGCCGGATGTGCTCTGGGAGCTGGGCGGCACCCGGTCGGCGGTCTTTTCCGAGCATGACGAGGACGGGATAGTCACTCGCTCGCTGGAACACTTTGAAACGATCCGCGAAGGGGCCCTGAACGAGGATGAGTATGACCAGGCAATACGCGATATCACGAATTTCCTGGAATACATCGGCGAACCGATTCAACTGGAGCGCCGCGCCCTGGGCGTTCGCGTGATTGCGTTTCTGTTGATCTTCCTGGTGATCGCATACATGCTGAAAAGGGAAATCTGGAGGGATGTCCGATAGTGCCGGCGCCGATACGAAATGATCGGGCGGTTCCGGCGCCAGGCCTGTTTGCAGGCCCCGGAACCGCTGTTCAGCAACAATCCATGCCTGACGGGAGTTGTGCTTGACTGTAATCGCTAATCGCCGCTCGGTAATGACCCTGTTTTCCGATCCCACCGATCCGTGGAGCCACCGCACCCGCCTGGTGCTCGCGGAGAAGAGCGTCAACATCGATTACATCGATGTGCAGCACGGCAACCTGCCGGAGGACCTGCTCGACCTGAACCCCTACAACAGCGTTCCGACGTTGGTGGACAGGGAACTGATCCTCTATGACTCCCGAGTCATCGTCGAGTACCTCGACGAGCGTTTCCCGCACCCGCCGCTGATGCCGGTGGACCCGGTGACCCGTGCTCAATACCGTCTGTACCTTTATCGCATCGAGCGGGACTGGTACTCGAAGGCGGACAACATCGTCGCAGGCGCAGATCGCAAGCTCGTGACCCGCGCCCGCAAGGAGTTGCACGACAGCATCGTGGCCACGGCGGAGATTTTCACCGCCAAGAAGTTCTTCCTGAGTGACGAATTTTCCCTGGTCGATTGCAGCATCGCGCCCATCTTCTGGCGGTTGCCGGTGTTCGGCATCGAGCTTCCCGCGCAGGCACGTCCAGTCCTGCGTTACATGGATACGGTATTCTCGAGGCCCTCGTTCCAGTTCAGCCTGACGGAACTCGAACAGGAGATGCGGGAGTAGGCAAACGCTGGAACCGCCTGAAAAACGTGTATTGGTTCCGGCAACAGAAACCTGATCCATGACTGCCAGACCCGAGCGCGGGCTTCGGGAGTTGTATTCCGACCCCGAGCGAGCCGACTTCGAACTCTGGGGCCGGCGCGCGGCCGGCACCGACCGGCGGGGTTTTCTCAAGGGGGCCGGACTCGCAGCAATGGAACGATTCCTGCGCGCTGGAGTTCCCATGGCGCGCTACATGCCGGCGGGCCTCATTCCGGCGCCGCTGGCCGGCGCCGCGCAGTCTCTCGCTCTACCGGGTAAATCCGGGTTGATCGTATTGAGCGATCGCCCCATCGGCGCGGAGTGCCCGGCGCACCTGCTGGACGATCCGATCACCCCCGTCGACCGCCTGTTCGTCCGCAACAATGGTTTGCCGCCTTCCGTCGCCCGCTCCGAGGCAGACGGCTGGACCGTGGAAATCGCCGGAGAGGCCTGTGTCTCGCCACGCACGTTTTCGTTGCGGGAACTGCAGACCGGGTTCCGGGCACGCACCTACCAACTGCAACTGGAGTGCGCGGGTAACGGGCGCAGCCGGTTCTTTCCGCCCGCACCGGGCATGCAATGGACCACCGGGGCGATCGGCTGTCCCCGGTGGACAGGCGTCCGCGTCCGCGACGTGCTGGAGCGTTGCGGGATCGCCGACAGTG
>VYEH01000334.1:5171-7888 GCA_009843005.1 Pseudomonadota bacterium
CGCTATCGCGGGCGCCGACGGCCATCTTTCGGAGCCGGACGCGTTACCGATCTCCCGCGGCGTGCCGATGCACAAGGCCCTGGAGGACGAGTCGCTGCTGGCGTGGGCGATCAACGGTCAGCCGCTTCCGCAACTGCACGGATACCCCCTGCGCCTGGTATTCGGCGGTTGGCCCGGTTCGGCCTCCGGCAAATGGATCAGGCGCATACTGGTCCGCGACCGCGTGCACGATGGCGAGAAAATGCTCGGTCAATCCTATCGGGTGCCCTGCGAACCGGTCGCCCCCGGCGACGCTGTCCCTGACGACAATATGTGCATCATTGACTCCATGCCCGTGAAGTCGCTGGTCACGTTTCCGAAGTCCGGAGCCGAACACCCGATCGGCGAGCAGTTGCCCGCGCGCGGACACGCGTGCCTGAATACCAGCCGTATAGTCGAAACGCCCTGCACGTGGGGGCAACCCCTGGAGGTCCGCGGGCATGCCTGGGCCGGAGACGTGGAAGTCGCCGAGGTGAGAACGTCCATCGACTTCGGCGTGACCTGGCAGCGCACGCACCTGGAACCGCCGGCGAACCGTCTGGCCTGGCAGCGCTGGTCGACCCGCATCAGTTTTCCCGTTCGCGGCTACTACGAAATTTGGGCGCGGGCGGTCGATGCCTACGGGCGCTCCCAGCCCATGATCGTGCCCGGCTGGAATCCGCGCGGGTACCTGAACAATGCCTGCCATCGCATCGCGGTGCGAGCGGTTTGACGACAGGCGGAGAATCTTCCAATCGGCGCGACGCCAACAGGCACGGAATCCCAGTACAATCGAGGTATGCATATTCTCCGCCGACCGTTCGCCGCCATGGTTCGTCCGCATTCAATAGCCAGTAGATCCTCGCCGACGCTCCAGAGATTGTTGCTGGTTTGCCTGTTCAGCAGCGGCCTGTTCGAGGTCCGTGCATTGGCGCAGCAGGGACCGGATTGGCCGGATTGGGCCTATGGATTCACCGGACCCTTGTCCGACGATTCGCTGGTGGCGCCGCCGTGTCCGGACCGTTCGCCGGCCATCGACTGCGCCTATCCCCCCGCCGCGGTTCCCGACGACGGCATCAAGCTGACCCTGCCCGGCACCGACCGTACGTTTACCCGCAACGAGGCCTGGTTCAACTACGGTCCCGCGGACTGGTATCCCCAGGACCATCCGCCCATGCCGGACGTTGTCGCCTACGGCAGGCAGGAGGAAGGATTACGGCCGTGCGCGCTGTGCCACTTTCCCAATGGCCAGGGCAAGTCGGAGAACGGCCATGTGGCCGGGCTGCCGGACGCCTACTTCATGCAACAGCTGGAGGCATTCGAGGACGGTTCCCGCCGCAGCGCCGATCCGCGCAAGGCCAATACCAACGAGATGGCGATGATCGCCGCGGCACTGAGTGTGGAGGAGAAACAGGCCATTGCCCGGTATTACGGTTCCATGCCGTATCGGCAGATGGTTCGCGTCGTGGAGACGGATGAAGCCCCGCAGGTGCGATCGTCGCGTAACGGCCTGATGTTGCCGCTTGAAGACCTTCCCTGGGTGCCGCTGGGGATGAGAATCGTCGAAGTGCCCGAACATCCGGAGCACACCGAGATACAACGCGATCCCCGGGGCAAGTTTGTCGCATACGTCCCGCGGGGAAGTCTGGCCGCGGGGGAGGAACTGGTGGAAAGGGGTGGCGGCAGGACGGTTCAGTGCGGCATCTGCCACGGCCCCGGTCAGCGGGGCGTGGACGATATTCCCAGCATCGCCGGGCGTACGGCCAGCTATACGATGCGCCAGTTATGGGACGTCAGGCAGGGTTCGCGGGTGAGCCCGGTCATGGCGCCCGTCCTGATCAACCTGACGGCCGAGGACATGTTGTACATCTCGGCATATCTCGCGTCGCTGCCCCCATGAAGGAATCTGCCGGGCTCCTATGGGACTGAATTGAAGTAAGATCAGGGAAACACGGCTTACCAACAGACGATTACAACAAGGAGAAGTCCGGTGAAACCGATCAAGTCTTTCCCATTTGCAACCATTTCAGCCCTCTTGGTCGCGCTGGGCGCCGTTTCGTGCATGCAGGCTGAGGATCCGGTTCAGGAGCCGCCCGCGGAGCCGGCACAGGAACCGGCCCCGGAACCCGCGCAGAATCCGGTTCAGGCCATGGACGAGAACGGGGCGCCCCTGTTCCAGGTCGATCCGTTCTGGCCCGGTCCGTTGCCGAACCGCTGGAGCATGCAGCAGGTGACCGGCATCCACGTGGATCACATGGACATCGTCTGGTTCCTTAACAGGCCCAACGGCGCCGAGGGCGACGAGATCGCGGGCGGGGATGAAGAACCCTACCGAATGGCCTGCTGTACCAAGAGTCCGGAAGTGATCGCGATGGATGTGGACGCCAACATCGTCCACGCCTGGGGCGATGCGGACCATCATCCGAACTGGCCGAGGGGCCTGCAGACGGTCATCGCCGACCGTGACGGTTATGTCTGGGTTGGTGGCCTGGCTCCGCAGGACAGCATTCTCAAGTTCACCCGCGAGGGTGAATTCGTGTGGGATTTCGGCCGGCGTCCGCCGGAAGGCGTGCAGATGGAAGAGGACAACGCCGAGACCGAGGTGCTGACGCAGAAGGGCCGGTTCCAGCTCGACCAGGACGAGCGCGAGATCTACATCATCAACTGGAAGCGAGTGCTGGTGTACGACATGGATACCG
>VYEH01000415.1 GCA_009843005.1 Pseudomonadota bacterium
AACCAAAACAGCAAAGTAAACGCCGAAACCGTTTCTGCTCATGAGAATTTGGAGCGAAAGCTGCGTAAACTTGGCGTGGAAATCAAGCCTACCTTTAATGTCGAACCGCCATTGGGCAGGCACCGAACAGGTTCTTATAACCGTAACGATTGAAAATTGGTGGGCACGGCGAGGCACCGCCGGGCAACAAATTGACGCTTGACGTTTCCTATTGTTGGCAAATCTTGACTTCGACGGCTTGAATTCATAAGTCATTGATATTCTTGAATATCACAAATTCACTAGGCACAACTTCGGGAGGTTCGAGCGGGTACGCAGACGCATACTCGATGCCGTGACCTTGTCGAAGTGAGGTTGCTTCTCGACGCCAACGTGGACTCACTTCTAGATCGCGCGATGACACCGTGACCCGCATCCGCGAACTTGCGGATGCGCACCAGGCAAGGTCCGACTTCGCCCGCGGCGCTCCAGTCGCGGACTGAATCCTTTTCGACGGCTGAAATTGACGCTTGGCGCATCTTCACCTGGAGGTCGCTGACCATAGACCGTTCCGGTACGTTCACGCGATCAAGCTCTTGAATGCAAATCGCTATACGCATATATTTCTTGCATATTGCATAGTGCAAGATCAATTGGAGAAATTCCGATGGCAGATCAGATCATCGGTACTCGAATCAAGGCGTTAAGGCAGGAACGCGGTCTCTCGCAGGAAAGTCTGGCACAACTGTTCGGGTTCAAGGACCGGCAGACCGTGTCGGCGATAGAAACCGGCGTGCGGCGTGTGACCGCGGCGGAGTTGTTGCTTGCCGTCGAGAAGCTGAATGCGCCGATCGACTACTTCACTGATCCCTTTCGGCTCGACGGCGAGGGACGGTTCTCCTGGCGGCAAAGCGGTGTCAAGGGGCCGCAACTCGCCGAATACGAACGTAGGGCCAGCCGTTGGGTGGGCGCGTACCGATCATTGGCGGCGCAGCTCGGGCGGCGTGCGCCGCTGATGAGGCGTGCTCTCAGCCTGACCAGGCTGTCGACGTTCGAGGACGCAATGGAGGTGGGTGAGCGGTTCGCCGCCGAACTGGAACTGGGGGAAGTTCCTGCCCAACGTCTGGCGGGGGCCATGCAAGACGAACTCGGGATACTCGTGCTCATGGTGGACGCCGGCCGGGGCATTTCCGGGGCGGCATGCCGCTTGCCCGAACTCGACGCGGTACTGATTTCGCGAGGGGAAGTGGAGGGACGCCGGAACTTCGACCTGGCGCATGAACTGTTCCACATTCTGACCTGGGACGCGATGCCGCCCAAACACGTGGAAGATGCCCGGGATTTCGGCGGGAACCGGGCGGAACAGCTCGCAAACAACTTCGCGGCCTCAGTTCTTATGCCGAAGGCGGCACTTGAGTCATTCGGCGACTGCGGGCCACTGGAGATGGACGAGTTGATCGGGCGACTGAATGCTGCGGCCAACGAATTGAGCGTGACCTCGTCGGCCCTGCGGTGGCGTTTGGTTGCGCTCGGCCGGTTGACCAGGGCGAGGGCTCAGGCAATCCCGGAATCGGCGTTGCGGAACAACGGGCGACGGGACGAGGTGGCGCCGCCGCCGGCCCTGTATTCGCGCCCATTCATGGAAGTGATCGCGGCGGCCATCGACCGCGGCCATATTTCGGTTCGTCGGGCGGCGGTCCTGGTCGGTCTCCCGATCGATGATCTCCAAGAACTGTTCACAGCCCACGGCATCGATTTCGCGATTGATCTGTGAGCGTAACGGCGGACCGCGAGGCGCCAGTGCTCGTGGACACAAATGTGATCATCGAATCGCACCGAACGAACGCATGGCGAGCGTTGACCGGCAGCTATCGTGTGGAGACCGTTGAAGACTGTGTGACGGAAACTCAAACGGGCTTCCAGCTCCGACGCCCGGAGCAGTCTATAGTTGTCAGCGAGCTACGTGCATCGTTTGCCGCAGTCCATGACACCGACAACCGGGAACGCGCCGAATTGGCGGTTCGGACTCCGGGAATCGCGCTGGACAGGGGGGAAGAGTGGCTGTGGGCGCATGCGCTCGGTCGGGATGACAGCTGGCTCCTGTGCGGCCCAGACAAAGCCAGCCTGCGATGCGGAGTCAGGCTGGGGTTCCGGGAACGGCTCGTCGCTCTGGAGGAACTGCTCGAACGCGTGGGTCATCGACCGAGGACTGCGCTAAAGCAGCACTACACGCGAAAGTGGTTAAACGTAGCGCTCACCGAGCTTGTCTTGGAGGAGCGAAGCCTCACTTGAAGCCGTAAAAGAACAAGGAAATGGGCGCCGAGGCAACTGCTAAGGATTTCTTAGTAGTTTGATCGGACCGAATCGGCCGGACGCCCAGCGCGGCCTCCTCCATCGCCCGGTAAAGGCGCAGATCGTGTTGACTTGACAAACGCAATGGCAAATAATCCGGCACAGATGGATACATACGAGGCTGCGTAAGCGGTGTTCATCGAAGCGCCGGGAAACCGGTTCCGGCCGTGCCGGAATATTGAAGCGAACTCGCGAGGAAAAGGCCCCCAAGTTGGGGCCTTTTGCTTTTCTAGCGCCGTCAGTCCACGCTTCATTGAAGCGCCGGGGGTATAGAAATGAAGATCGAAATCAGCAAGGAATGGTGCAGGCGGATGGCGCAGCACGAGGGTGACGCCGAAATCGGAGCGGGCCGTCTGGCGGTTGATCCGGTGTTCGACGACGATCAGATTGCGCAATGGGATGCCGACGACAAACTTGAAGAGCGGGAGCGCGAGCGCATACTCGATGCCGTGACCTTGTCGAAGTGAGGCTGCTTCTCGACACCGACGCGGGCTCACTTCTGGACCGCGCGTTGCCTAGGCAACTGGTAAGGATTTCTTAATTGTTCGATCCGAGGGCCATCGACGTTAGTCCGCAAAGGCGTCCGGTCCGCCACCTTGTGCGCGTCGGTCATTCGTGTCGCGCAGGCGAGTTGGAGCCATGAGTCAGAGCGCGGTGGTCAAGACGATCAGCTACCTCCAAGATCACGCAAGTCTCTCCGGAGTGGACGTTGCGAATATCTCGCGGGTTTCCAAATCAACGGTGTCCCGCTGGTCCAACGGCATGGCGGCGCCAAACCCGAGAACACAGCTTGTCCTGTCGGATCTCAAGTATGTCGTGGACCGATTGGGCGACTTCTACAGCGCTGATGAGATTCGATTGTGGCTGTTTTCGGGTAATGACCTGCTGGACGGGAAGAAAGCCATCGAACTGATTCATGAGGACCGAACCGATCAGGTCCTGCAGGCAATCGATAGTCTCGATTCAGGCGCCTACCTGTAGTCTCTTCGATCGCGACCGAATGGTGGATTTTCTCGACCAGGAATCGTTCGTCATCCGCATGCACCTGGACAACGTCTACGCTGACGGCGAGTTGGATCGGGAGCCAACCAGGAAGGATTTCTTCATAGTTCGATTCGAAGGGGAGCGGCTTGCCGAGCGGGGCCTTGACGAGGCGCGCCAAACCCTGGAGTTGCTCACCCGGACGCTCAGGTAGAACTTCCCGCCCCCCAACTGCACAATACGCCGACCGGCCCTGGCTGACGGGACAAGTGCGATGACGCAGCGTGCGATTCCATGCATGTTCATGCGCGGTGGGACGTCGCGCGGGCCGTTTTTCCTGCTTGAGGATCTGCCGGCGGACCCCGAGGTCCGGGATCGCGTTCTGCTTGCGGCCATGGGCTCGCCCGACCCGCGTCAGATCGACGGGCTCGGAGGCGCCACCACGGTGACGAGCAAGGTGGCGATGGTCAGTCCGTCGCAACGGCCGGGTATCGATGTCGACTATCGCTTTGCGCAGGTGTGGCTCGACAAGGCCATCGTCGATACGGCGCCCTCCTGCGGGAACATGCTGGCCGGTGTCGGCCCATTCGCCATCGAACGCGGCCTGGTGACACCGGACGCCGACGAGACCCGGGTCCGCATCTTCGATGTCAATACCGGGAGCCGAATCGAGGCCATCGTCCAGACGCCGGGCGGGACCGTGACCTATGCCGGAGATCAGCGCATGGACGGGGTGCCGGGCACCGCGGCGCCGGTCGTGCTCAGCTTCAGCGATTTGGTGGGATCCAAGTGCGGGGCGATGTTTCCGACCGGGGCTGTGCAGGAAGAAATCGATGGGGTGGCGGTTAGTTGTATTGATGTGGCTGTGCCGATGGTGATGATGCGGGCTGGGGATTTGGGTCTGAGCGGCTATGACCCGGGTGAGATCACTGGCAATGCGGTGCTCATGCAACGCATTGAGAACATACGGATTGAGGCTGGACGGCGGATGGGGCTTAGCGATGTCGCTGAAACGGTTGTACCCAAGGTCGGTATCCTGTCGCCCCCACGGCGTGAGGGCGTGGTTTATTCACGTTACCTGACGCCGCATCATGTTCATGCTGCTCATGCGGTGACCGGTGCGATCTGCGTGACCTGTTGCGCTTCGATCAAGGCGACCGTTGCACACGAAGTCGGCCCGTCACCGGCCGAGTGGGTAACCGAGTTCTCTCCGGCCGCCGTCTCTACTGTATACATCGAACATCCTTCTGGTGCCAGCAAAGTACGCCTAGAAACGGAGAGAAGCGATGTGGAATTGAAGATTCAGCGTGCAGGAATTGTTCTAACGGCACGAAAGATAATGGAAGGGCGAGTCTATGTGCCCCGTCGTTGGCCGGCGGCGACACCATAGGCCTAGGCGGCCCTCTATTTACCTCGCTCTCTAGCCACCACCACCGGCTCCGAACCAACTTTCGCAGACGGACGGGGCCTGTTAAATGACAACGCACTCACGAAGAGCCTTTGTAGAAAGGAATATAATATTCTCTAAAGTTCTGCTGCAATACGCGCTATGAGCGCCTTGAGTTCGTCCGAGTGTGCAATGGCCGACACAATGTCTTCTTGGATTTCACCTGCTGGCCGCTCCGTGTCTTCGATAAAGGACAATACACGAGAAAGCAGTAATCCACGAGGTTTTCGACCAAATTCGATACGTGAAACGGTAGGTTGCTGAGTACCCAGAAGACTGGCAAGCTGCGCCTGAGTGAGCCCAGCAGTCTGGCGCGCGCGCTTCAGGCGCCTCGGGAGGTTGCTGTCGTTCCACTCGCTTACTCTCATATTAATGACATATTATATGCCTTTCGAAGACTGCGAGATGTGATGTCACAAGAAACGGCAAAAAGCGTAATCCCGTATCCTTTCTCGGCACGCTTCCTCCCGAACGACGAGATCATGCCGGGCATACGGTATGGCAGACAAGACGAGTTGCTCACCCCTGCGTATTGGGCAATGCGTTGTGTGACGGCGCGCCCGGCAGACATCGACTTCGTGAGTCACCACGGTACGCTAAAGGAAGAAGTCGGTTTCTGCCTGCTTGGCGGTTTCGGAGTGACCCTTGAGGTCGCGACAGCCTTCTTTGAGTGCATACGGGCAAGACATGCATTTGAAAGGGGTGTTGTGATGCCGGAGGACGCCTTCTTAGCTATGCTCGAAAAGCCTGCCACTGTTCATGGGCGACCCCATCGCTATCGGTATCCAGCACAAAGGGCCCGCCGGCTCCACCGCGCAATGGCGGATCTTGAACGGATGCAGTTCGATGAAGACGATCCGATTAAGTTCCGCGAACAAATTCAAACTTTGGATGGTGTAGGACCAAAGACAGCCAGCTGGATCGCGCGGAATTGGCTTGGCACCGACTCAGTCGCGATTTTGGATATTCACATTCTACGCGCAGGGTGGTTGCTAACGTTATTTGACAGGGAGTGCCGCCTTCCCCGGGATTACTTGGAGCTTGAAAGCCTTTTTCTGAGATTTGCCAAAACCTTGCGCGTTCGAGCGTCTGTGCTTGATAGCGTCATGTGGCATGATATGCGCACATTTGGGTCGAATCTGGCGCGTGCGACCCTTGCGGTTTGAGTAGCACTCCTAGTTGATTCCAGTAAAGGTTTAGAGGGCAGAGATATGGGTGGAAGAGGATCGAGCGGTGGACCGCCAAGGCCAAATGGCGACGGACCTGACCGATGCGATTTGCGGTTTCGGACGAATCTTTACAGTCCGATCGCATCGGTTGTCGATGCCCTTAGCGTAGGTGATCGCCTAGACATTCTGCTCATTACCCAAGGAGAGTTCCAGAGCGTCGCCGCACTAACAAAATCAACCGGAGATGTGGCGGGCACAATTGCCGGAGCACCACAGCTTGGAGTCCTTATCGCTTGTCTGGCTCAATATAACTATGAAGCAGAGGTAACGGCGATTTCCGGATCAAGGGTAACCGTTATCGTCGAGCGAGTCTAAGGGTGATTGTAGCCGGCGGCTATTATCGCGAGTTGTGCATATCGCCAAAGCACGACGATATTTTTGGATCTGGCGGGCGTGCCGCATTTGCTATCGCTTCGGCGGGTACCGATGTCGACTGGTACTACTACTGCCCTGAGTCGGAGCAACAGAATGTTCCGGTAGTGCTGCCAAGCCCGCGCCTTAGGCATCACCCGCAGCCATCCAACGACCTGGTGTCCTTCACTTATTTTCATCCGTTGTCGGAGCCGGAATATTATCCAAGTGATCCTTGCCGACATGACAATTTTCTTGTTGAGGGCACAAACATCTTGCGCTTTGGTTTCATGGAGGGTGAAGCAATTGTCCGAGGCGACAAAGTGGTTTTTGATCCCCAGAGCCCTAAGGAGCCTTCGTCCTTCAAAGCTAATGGCTCTAGTGCGAAAACACTAGCGATTGTTCTAAACGCACAAGAAGCTCGAGTCCTTGGGGGAGATCAGAACGAGTACCAAGCTGTTCGAAACATTTGGAAATCAGAAGGTGCATCCGTTGTTCTCGTGAAATCGGGGCCGCAAGGATGCCGAGTTTTTCTAGATGGCGAGTATCGTTCTTCAGTGCCAGCGTATCGCACTGAACGGGTCTACAAGATCGGGTCCGGCGATATATTCAGCGCCGCCTTCACTTACTATTGGGCTGAGAAAGAGTGGCCTCCCCGAGAGGCGGCCGACGCTGCGTCCCGCTGTGTAGCGCACTACTGCAACAGCCGCCTGCCAAGTGTACTTCTCGACAACGAAACCAGAAGTCTAGAGCCGATAAAGGTTAATGACGCGGACTCTAGAGTTTACATAGCTGGCCCATTCTTCACGATGGCCGAATTGTGGCTCGTGGAACAAGCTTGCCGGGCCCTAGATGGTCTCGGTGTTTCATATTTTTCGCCTTACCACGAAGCAGGACTTCTGCGCAACCATGCTAACCGCCAAACGCATCAGAAAGAGATCGAGCGAATCGTTGACGCAGACCTTAATGGACTCCGCGCATGCAAGGCGGTCCTAGCCATCTTTGACGGGTGCGACCCTGGTACAATCTTCGAAATTGGCTGGGCAGTAAGGCACGAAATTCCTGTAGTAGTTCTGTCGCAGAACCCGAAGGCATCCGATCAAACCATGGTCCGGGGATCAACGAACTGCTCAATTTGCGACGATTTTGCGAGTGCGATTTATCGGGTCGCCTGGGCAGCATGGTCAAGATGAGAGCACTCTTGTTTTCTGGTGGTATAGAGTCCACATGTCTCGCAGTGATGAAGAAGCCGGATCTCGCTGTAACGATCAACTACGGCCAAGTCTGCGCACCAGGAGAAATCCGCGCAGCGAAGCATATTGCGTCTTTGATCGGAATATGTCACAAAGTCATTGAAGTCTCGCTTGCCCATTTGGGATCTGGCGAAATGACAGGTGTTGCATCCAACGACGACGGAAACTCAGTTCCAGAGCATTGGCCCTTTCGTAATCAGATGCTTCTGACCATTGCAGCGATGGCGCTTGCAAAATGTGATTTAAGAGAACTGATGATAGGAA
>VYEH01000049.1 GCA_009843005.1 Pseudomonadota bacterium
GCGTGCAAGTGATTGCCGTCAATACACGGGAAGACGAATCAGATGGCGACCCCAGGGCATACCTTGAGGATCTCGGATTTCCTCTCGTGGGCATTCTCGAGGGTGACGCGATCGCCGCCGACTACGATGTCCATTTCATTCCGGGGCTGATGGTCGTGGACGGTACCGGCACCGTGTCCTGGCGCCGGGAGTCCACGGATTTGCCGCCCGGCGAGGAAGTGGCGGAGTTCTGGTCCGCGGTAGTTCGGGAAGCGCTGGATTCGGCGTTGGCACGCTCAAGCGAATCGTCCATGGCACCCTGACGCCCGACACCTCAGGCGCATTTCGGCCTGGCGCCCCACAGCGCCGGCAAGCACATCGTAACAATATCCCGTGACGGCCGCCGAGCCGTCGAGCGCACCTTCATTTTCTGAATATTGTTCTGCGGAAGTGGAATAAATACAGACGCTTGGAAAGTGTATTCTGTTCGTCCGCCTTGACTTTGAATGGGGGAACTCTTGTGCGCGGCCCCGCGCACGGCGCGTCAACGAAGACAATGCAGATGATCATCGCCAATCGACTCCTCGACGGACGCGTCGTTTTCATGGACGACTCCGGCGGCTGGGTGAACGACATCGCGGACGGTTCGCTGCTCGTGAGCCAACAGGATGCGGCCGAACAACTGACAGCGGCTCAACAGGCCGTGGAAGAGAACGAGGTGGTCGACCCCTATCTTATCGATGTATCGGCGGACGGCGGACGGCGGCGTCCCGTCCAGGTGCGGGAACGGATCCGCGCCTTCGGGCCGTCGGTGGGCCTCGTGCCGCAGGGTCATGGAGGCGTCTGACCGTGTACCGATACGACGAGTTTGACCACAAGCTGGTTGCCGAGCGGGCCCGCCAGTTCCGACGCCAGGTCAAGCGCCGCCTGTCAGGCGAGCTGACCGAAGACCAGTTCAAGCCGTTGCGGCTGATGAACGGCCTCTACATGCAACTGCATGCGTACATGCTTCGGGTCAACGTTCCCTACGGCAGCCTTTCCTCCCGGCAGCTGCGGAAATTCGCCCACATCGCCCGTACCTACGATCGGGACTTTGGCCATTTCACCACGCGCCAGAACATCCAGTTCAACTGGATCAAGCTGGAAGAGGTCCCGGACATCCTGGAGGAACTGGCCGAAGTCGAGGTCACCGCAATCCAGTCTTCTGGTAACTGCGTGCGCAATATCACCTCGGATCACTACGCCGGCCGGGCCAGGGACGAGCTTGCCGATCCCCGTGTCTATTGCGAATTGCTGCGCCAGTACACGATTCTGAATCCGGATTTCTCCTATCTGCCCCGCAAGTTCAAGATTGCCCTGACCGGCTCGCCCCGCGACCGCGCGGCCGTGGCCCTTCATGACATCGGCCTCAGGATGCACCGCAACGAGGCCGGGGAAATCGGGTTCGAGGTACTCGTCGGCGGCGGGCAGGGGCGCACACCCTTCATCGCCCACACCATCCGGGACTGGCTGGCGCCCGAGCACCTGCTTTCCTACGTGGAATCGATCCTGCGCGTCTACAACATGTACGGCCGGCGCGACAACATGCACAAGGCGCGCATCAAGATCATCGTCAACCAGATGGGTATCGACCGCTACCGCGAGCTGGTCGAAGCCGACTGGGAGCAGATCAAGGACAGTGTACTGAAGGTTCCCCAGGCGGAGGTCGACCGGATAAATGCCTATTTCGCGCCGCCGGAGTACGAATGCCTCGCCGACATTCCGGATGAGCTGAATGATGTTCGCGCGCGAATCCCCGAATTCGATCAGTGGATGGCTGCCAATGTGGCCGAGCATCGGGTACCCGGTTACAGCATCGTCAACCTGTCATTGAAGGCGCCGGGCCTGCCGCCGGGCGACATGACCGCCGATACCATGGACGCCGTTGCCGACCTCGCCGACCGATACAGCCTCGACGAAATCCGCGTGAACCACCGCCAGAACCTGAGTTTCGTGGACGTGCGCCAGCGCGACCTGTTCACCCTGTGGAAGGAGTTGAAGCTGCTTGACCTGGCCACGCCCAACATCCAGTCGGTGAGCGACATCATCTGCTGCCCCGGACTGGACTACTGCAACCTGGCGAATTCGCGCTCGATACCCGTGGCCCAGGATCTCAGCCGGCATTTCGTCGATGTCGACCACCTGGCGCTGGTGGGCGACTTCACGATCAACATCTCCGGATGCATGAACGCCTGCGGGCATCACCACGTGGGCAATATCGGCATCCTGGGAGTCAACAAGCGCGGCAAGGAATACTTTCAGCTCACGCTGGGCGGCTCCTCGGACGAAAACGCCGCCCTGGGCGACCGGCTCGGCCGCGCCCTGCCGCAGGGCCAGGTGCCCGCCGCGGTGGAAACAATCGTGGATACCTATCTGGCCATTCGACTGGACGGCGAGCGATTCCTCGATACCTACCGGCGGGTGGGCATTGAGCCGTTCAGGGAGGCGGTTTACAGCCCGGTGCAGGCCCGAGCCGTAGCCTGATGGCACTGCTGAAAAATAACGAGATGATCGACGATCCATTCGTCGATGCCACCGGGCAGGAGACGATTCCCGCAGACGGCCCCGTTCTGGTGGATCTGCACCAGTGGCAATCCCACCGGGAGCAGCTGACGCAACGGGCCGATCCCGTAGGCGTCAGGCTCAGGAGCGATCAGCCGCCGGAACTGATCGCCCGCGACCTCGAATCGCTGGCCCTGGTCGCGCTGGAGTTTCCGGTCTTCCGGGATGGGCGAGCTTACTCCTACGCCCGGCTGCTTCGCGGGCAGTACCGCTTCGACGGCGAGATCAGGGCAGTGGGAGACGTGCTGCTGGAGCAGCTTCACTTCATGGAGCGCACCGGGTTCGACGCGTTCGAACTGCAAAGCGATGACCCGCTGGGCGATCTGCAAGTCGCCTCCGCGGACTTCGACGTCTGGTATCAGCCGGCGGCCGACGGCCGCCTGTCGGCCATGCAGCTACGGCATCAGAGCGACTGAAAAACGCCCCTAAGCTCGCGCGGCCGCAGACAGTACCATTAGAAACCACGCCGATCCCGGCAGCGACGCGCTTACCATCAGGCCAGCCTCAAAGCGGTCGCAACCTGATATTCCGAAATCGGATCAGCCCGCCATTGTTCTGGAACGCGATGGGACCACTGGCGTGGGTGTCATCCTCGAGGTCGGCCGTGCGCGTGCCGTTCAACACCACGGTGATGCGGTTGCCCTGTGCCGTGATCTCGTAGGTATTCCATTGCTCCTCGGTCAGCACTTCGACCCCCGGCGGCTGGTGACCAACGATCGAACCCGTCCGGTTGTCCGGGTTCTCGTTGGGATCGTAGATGTTGGCCTCGTAGCCGCCCATCGCGCTGATGTTCCACTCGGCATCGCCGACGGCGTTGAAGGAACTCAGGTCGTGTCCGGCGAAGAGAACGACCCACTCGGGCTCGCTCAACAGGGACGCCTGCGTCGTGGTCTGGGCAATCGGCATCGACGCCTCCGATTCGGCAGCGTCGGGCATTGCCTCGGAAGATCCATTTTCCGTGGCCGATTCGTCACTCGCGGCCATTTCCCCGGAAGGCTCGCAGGCCACGAGAAAGAATGCGGACAGGCAAAGTAAAGCGGTACGCGAATACATCATGATTTCCTCCTTGCAGGTCTCCGCTGAGATAGTTCCAAATCTGTAGTGTCAAGACCCGCTAGAATACACGAGTGTACGTTTCTACACAGTGACCGCGCCCGTGCAATCGCCCAACCCCGATCAAGGCAGCCTGAACTGTTGACTGGAAATAACCGGTGCGAGCAATCGACACGGCGATTTCTGTCCACATCCGCCCGGCGAGCGTCCGATTGGTGTAAGAAAAATGGCAGTTGGAGCGCTATTTTCGTACAGCGCTGAGAAAAAACCATATAACTAATTGATTCATAATAGAAAAAGAAATTTGACGTTTTTTTGACCAATTTGAGTCGAAACGGCGCAGCGTCGCGCCATGAGCGCTGCAATCAATGTATTTTCCACAGAGTTATCCACAGCATTTGTGGATTCTTTGGCCAGTGGTTGTTCGGGTAGAATGCTTATGACCGTCTCCCGACAAGGAATCTCTCATGATATTTCACGCGCGATCCAAGAACCGGCCGTTTCACTACGGCCTGTTTCCCCTGGAAACGCTTCCCCGCGATGACGGTGTCATGGCTGTGGGGGGTGCGGCGCCCCCCAGGTCCGCTCCAGCGAGAAACTCCAACGGCGGTGATCTGGCACGGGTCGTGGACCACTATCGGTCCGTTTTCGCCCAGTTCGTTACCGACGAGGTGGCTCCCGGGCGGTCTCCCGTTCCCGATGATCTCAACCGCCGGGCGGCCGATATCAAGGGCAACGCCTATTTCATGGATGCGTCCCAGGTCGGCATCTGCAAGATTCCCGACAACGCCTGGCTGAACGGCGCCGAGAAGAATTCCGACGCCTACGCCATCGTGCTGCTGGTCGAGGACGGCAAGATTCCCGACAAGGACAACCTGGCGCACGACTGGGTCGCCCCCTCCGTCCGTGCTGTCACCGACATGCGCACCGCCGAAATCGCCGTGGTTTTATCCGGGCATATCCGTCACATGGGATTCTCGGCGCGTCCCCACATACGGGGCCACGAGTTTCTCGACGCGAAGCGCCTCGCCGTGCTTGCCGGGCTCGGAGTGCGGGACGGGGAGCATATCCGCAATCCATACATCGACAACTTCTCCATCGCCGTCATCGCAACCGATTACGAACTCGCCACCGACCGCCCCTTGCGCGCCACGGCGCTGCGGGCCAGGGGGTTGCGCTACTGGTGGGGCATCAACGGGGCCCAGTCCGGCCGGGAGCGGCGCCGACGCGCGGCGCGTCCGTCTCATTACAGCCGCTATCCCATGGAGACGGTGAAGCAGGTCGAGCGGCCGACCACGCTGATCATAGACGATGAAGTGCCCCGGGTACCGAAGCGAGCCGCGTTCTTCGAGCGCGCTCTCCAGGGGGACCTGGGCCCACGCGCCCAGACCGAACGCAGCCGATTCTCATTCAAGCATCCCACGTCCCAGAGCCTGCTGAAGACGATCCGGTCTCTGGTGCCCTATCAGGACGGCGAGGTGACCTCGGAACCGGACATGGACCGTTACGGGGACCCCGCCGCCAACGCCAAGGCCGTCAAGGCACTGTCCTATTTCCTCGGCGCAGACCTGACCGGCATCTGCGAAGTGCCCCGCTACGCCTGGCACTCCCACAAGGAAGACGGCCGCCCCATCGACATGTACCACCGCTACGCCGTGGTGATGCTAATCGACCAGGGATTCGACACCATGGAAGGCGCCAGCGGCGACGACTGGATCTCAGGGACCCAGTCCATGCGCGGGTACCTGCGCGGCGCGGAAATTGCGGGCGTGATGTCGGAGTTGTTGCGCGGCTTCGGATTCTCCTCGCGCGCACAGACCAACGCCGACAGCGACGTCCTGCACATCCCGCTGATCCTCTGGGCCGGGCTCGGCGAACTCAGCCGCATCGGCGAACTGGTGCTCAACCCGTTCGTCGGGGCGCGGATCAAGTCGGTCGTTTTCACCACCGACTTTCCCATGGAAGTGGACAAGCCCATCGACTTCAGGCTGCAGTACTTCTGCGACAACTGCCTGAAGTGCGCCCGGGAGTGCCCCTGCGACGCGATCCCATGGGGTAACAAGGTCATGTTCAACGCCTACGAGATGTGGAAGATCGACGCCGAGCGCTGTACCCGGTATCGGCTAACCAACTCCAAGGGCGCAGCCTGCGGGCGCTGCATGAAGACCTGCCCGCTGAACAAGGTGGTGGACATGGACGGCCCGCTGGTGACGAGGATGGCCAGTTGGCTCGGGATCAACGCCATGTGGCTCAAGCCGCTGATGGTCCCCATCGCCACACGGCTGGACGACTGGCTGGGCAACGGCAAGCGCAATCCGGCCAAGAAGTGGTGGTTCGACCATGAGATCATCAATGGCGTGGCGATGAAGCCGAAACGGGGCACCAACCGGCGTGATCTCAGGCTGGGCCGGTACATCGATCCGGATAAACAGAAGATCGCCTACTACAACGCCAATGTCATGCCGCCGCCCGACGTGTCCGGTCCGATGAAGGTGGACCGCAAGGCAGCGGTGGCGTCAGGGGAGTTGCTGGAGACGCCGGCCGAGGCCGCGGCACGGGTGGCGAAGGGCGGGCCAATGCCGGAGCACTACGTCCCGACGCCGCCGACCGGAATCGACCCCGCCGAGGCCGAGCGAGTGGCGAGTCCGTACAAGGACAAGTAGGCCGGCGATCCCGCGCTGCGGTTGGCACAATGTCTACCCCCGCGTCAAGCACGAGCGTGTCGATCAAGATTGGCTGATAATCAAGAGAGGACCAGGCGCGCGCCCTCGAGTCTCGAATAGCCGGACGGGAACTGTTCGCCTCATTTCACGGTTGCAACCGGCTTGCCATCCCGCGCCCGGATAATTCCGTCGACAACTCATCGAGGTCTGCCCGGTATTGGGATTGCAGCGATTCGGAGGGCCAGGCCAGCGACACCGCCCAACCCACCAGCAAGGCGAACAGGAAGGACGGCGGCATGGTTTCCAGCGCGGCGAAGTAAGGCCCCGCCACTTCCAGTTCCTGCAAGACGAACTTGCTGATGATGGTCATTGAAAAACCCGCCACCATGGACGCTATCGCCGCACGTTCGGTGAAGCGCGGCCAGAACAGCGACAGGATGATCATCGGGCAGAAAGTCGCCGCAATGCCAGACCAACCGAAAATCACGAACCAGAATATCGTCCGCTCGGGAGATAGCACCGAAACGGTGATGGCCAGACTCAGCGCCAGCGCAGCCATGGCCAGGGTGACTCTTCGGCACAGCCTCGCCGCGGCCGCGTCGCCGATGCCCGGATTGAGCATACGCGCGTAGAGGTCATGGGTAACGGAGGCTGCGGCCATGACAAGCAGCGACGATACCGTGGACATGATCGCCGCCAGCACCGCCGCGACATAAAGGCCCACGATCCACGGCGGGAATGTGTACTCCACCATTTCCGGCAGCACGTTCTGCGCGCCGTTACCGAGTACGGCATCGGGCGCTACCCCGGCTTCCGTAAAGAGGTAGCGGCCGAGGATGCCGATGCTGACCGCGGAGAAATCGACGAGGATGGTAAACAGCAGCGCCACCCACTTGCCGCGCCGGATCTGGTCATTGCTGCGAATCGCGATCAGCCGAGCGAAAACCTGGGGCGAGCCGAGAAAACCCAAACCGATCGCCACCATGCCGATCGCGAGACATACATTGATCCAGGTCAATCCGCCGGCACCCCAGATGCTGACCAGGCCAGGGTCGATCATCTGCAGTCCGGCATAAATAGCGTCGGAGTTGCTTAGGGAAAGGTAAGCCACGACCGGCAGCATCACCAGGCAGAGCAGCATTACCGAGCCCTGAAACAAGTCTGTCCACGCGGCGGCGAGGAATCCGCCGGCAACGCAGTAGGCGGCCACCACTACGAAGCCCACGATAGCGCGCATCAGGTAATCCCATTCCTGAAAGGCGGCGAAGGCGGAACCGGTGGCGTCAATCGTCAGGGATTCGTATTGGTCGGTCAACCGCTTGAAACGCGACGCCATCAGGAACCAGGCCAGGGCGACGCCAATGACTTCGCCCACCACGACCCAGTAGGCGGAGAAACCTACCATGGCGCCCATGCCGGTCAGCCCCAGCAGCAGCCAGGCGGATTCGCCGGTCGCCTGGGCGGAAAAGGCGGCCACCCAGAAGCCGAGCCGCTTGCCGCCCACCACGAAGTCGCTCATGTTGCGGATGCGCCGCGCGGCAAGCCAGCCA
>VYEH01000087.1:0-1999 GCA_009843005.1 Pseudomonadota bacterium
CGCCGGTGGGAAGCAGGTGGTCGGAGTCAAAGTCTTCGATCCATGCCCCGGTGCGCGGACCCGATTCCGGTACAGCGATAATGATCGTGTCCCGGGCTCGCGTCATTCCGACGTACGCCAGGCGGCGTCCTTCCGCGTTCGCTTCGGCGGCGGCTCGCGTAGCCTCCTCCGACGACATGAGGTTGTCCAGAACGGGAACGCCATTAAGGTTCTTGCCAAAGACGTTGGGGTAGAAGCGTATGATCCGCCCCTCGAGCGGATTGTCGAGGTCAAGCTTGTCGGACGCGGATTCCACGCGTACATCCCAGATTCGGGACCACCATTTGTAGTGCAGGTCCGTCGCCACCACCACAGGCCACTCCAGGCCTTTCGCGCGGTGATAGGTCAGGACGTGAACGGCGTCTCCGCCGGTCATCACCGGCTGCAGATCGAGATCCGGAGAGGTGGGGTTTTCCAGCCAGAACAGGAACCCGGTGTGTGTTGCTGCCTCGTGCTGCGATGCACAGTGGTTCTCGTACTCCACCGAAAGGTGGAGGAATGCATCGAGGTTGCGCTGGCGCTGAGCGGCGGTGATGGCGTCCGGCCCCCAGGCGGTCACGATCGGGCGGATACCGACATAATTGAGCACGCGCGCGACAATCTCCACCGGCGACTGTGTGATCGTCTGGCTGCGCAGGTGGGCGATGCGGGATACAATCGGGTCGCCGGTCTCTGCCCAACTCCGATGTTCTTCTTCTGCCGCGAGCCAGCGAAGCCGGTCCGCAAGCCAGACTTCCGGCTCCTCACAGGATCCCAGCGCCCGGATTTCGGCGGTGGCGAGGGTGTCGGAGGGATCGTTCAACCGGCGCAGACATGCCCTTGCAAGGCAAACTTCCGGCGTTTCGAGGAGCCCGGCCAGGGTCATCTTCATGGGCACCCGCCTTTGGCGCAGTGCCTTTGCAATGGCTCTCACGTGATTGTTGGTCGAGGCAAGTACGGCGATATCGCCGAAGCTCACCGACCTCGGCTCACCTGTCTCCGGGTCGCTCACCTGGTGTCCGGACTGTTCAAGTTCCGAGATGGCCAGCGCTAGCGCGTCCGCCTGCTTCGCGATACTGCTCTTCGGCGGAAAGGTCCAACGCACCACCGCGGGTGAATCGTGGGTTTCCGGGCGTTGAGGCGACAACTCCACCAACGCCGGCGGCATCCCATCGCGCTGGAAGGCTTCACGGAATACGGCGTTCAGGTAGCGCACGAGCGATGGCCGCGACCGCCATGATCGATCGAGCACGTCGAGCCTGCTGCCACGGGCGACGAGTGCCTCCAGCGTTTCTCCCACAAGCTCCGGGTCGCTCCCCCGGAACCCGAATATGGCCTGTTTCACGTCTCCCACGAAAATCGCCTCGCCTGCAAACCGGGCCATCTTCATGAATAACGCAAGCTGCATCGGGTTCGTGTCCTGGAACTCATCGACGAGCAATAACTGGAGATCCTCGCGCAGTCGCTCCGCCACGGCGGGTTCGTCGAGAGCGTGGAGTACGAGTTGTTCCATGTCGGGGTAGTCGACCAGGCCACGCGCGGTCTTCAGATCCTGGAAACGGGCAAGCGTGTCCCCGGCGATCGCAAACACGCCCTCAATGTAACGGCGCACGTCAGCCTGAAAGTCCGCGTGACGGTCATAGAGTGCGGCCGCAGCCCGCACGGGGACCGCGGCATCCTCGTTCTTTTTGGCCGGCGATGCCTTGCTGAGCGAGATCCAGAGCGTCCACCGGCAATTGTCGCGACGAAGTTCCGACGCGGCGCTGCGCAACGTGGCGACATAGTCGCGCGTCTTTTTTGTGGTGTCGAATACGAAATCGATGTTTTCGACGGCGTCATCGATGGCAGCGAGCAGCGCCTCCACCGCCTCGGCGCCGCAAGCGACTTCCGGGAAGTAGCCAAGATACCGTTGCGCGCTCTGCCGGCCCATTCTCGGCAGTGCGCCCGGGTCGATATCGTTGCTTCTCGCCTCCTGCGCGAT
>VYEH01000087.1:2009-7829 GCA_009843005.1 Pseudomonadota bacterium
CGCGATCTTGCGCACATCTCTTTGCCAGTTGGTTCCGCCTTGCATGTCCACCAGCGCCAGTCGCTCGGCCAGGAGATTCATCTCACGAAATTGATCGGCGCTCAGCACCTCATCCAGTGCCTGGCTGAACAGACGCGCTCCGTCCTCGACGCCGGCGACGTTGATCTCCGGAGAGAGCCCGAGTTCGAACGCAAACCGGTCGAGCAGGCGAGCGCAGACGCTGTGGACGGTGCCGATGAGAGACTGCGCCATCTGCTCCGACAGCAAGGGCCTTCCGCCGCCGATCAGGCGGGTCCGGACGCGGTCCTGGAGTTCCGTGGCGGCCTTTACCGTGAACGTGGTGCCGATCACCGCCGACGGCGGCACCCTGCCGTCGGAAAGCGCTTGTTCAAGCTCCCGGGTCAGGCGGTATGTCTTGCCGCTCCCGGCGCCGGCGCTGATGAAGCGCACGTGCTGGAGATCGCGTTGACCGCGGCTCATTGGGACTCCTCCCAACCCGCCAGGCGCAGGAAGTCGTCGTACGGATCGCTTCCCGCGACGGGACGCAGACCGGCCTCCGGCGGATTCGACCGTTCGTCCGGTCCGGCAAGGTCCGTCACGACTTCGATCTGTCCCTTTTCCAATTGCGCCCATCGCCAGTCGACAGTGACCTTGACTCGATCCCAGAGATCCGCCACGCCGCTGCCGTCGTTCGACGGGGACATGAAGGCGTCGGGAAAGCTTGACTGGTCGGTCGCGAGCACGTTGCCGGTCAGAAGGATGAAGAATGCCCCGGCGGGCCATGCGTCGCTCCGATCCTGGCTTTTCAGCAGAAAAGAGTAGGTGGCGAGCTGCAGCGCGCGGTTCTCCGCCAGCAGGTTGCTGCGGTAGGACTCGCCTGCCCACTTGACGTCGAGAACGACGCGGCGTCCATCGTCGCAGGTCAACATCAAGTCGATGGACCCGACCAGACGGCGCCCCGCGAACGGGACCTCTCCGGAGGTCTCCGCCGTCACCTCCACTACGCCGGCGGAGCGGAAGTGGGCGAGGAGCTGAACGAGCGCGCGCTCCAGCGTCGCGGCGATTCGCTGGCGGTCTGCTCCGCGCCCATGCCCGAGCAGCACCGCGCCTTCGCGTTCGATTACCCGGGGCAGCTCCGAGCGCACCCAGCCGAGCACCGCTTCGTCCGTCATGGTCTGCCAATCGTCCCGTGTCCTGAAGAATTCCTCGAACAAGCGGTGACCGAGGTTGCCGTAAAGGCGCGTACCGTCCATCACCTCCGCGGCACGGCCGGCCCGGAGCCGAGCCGCGTACTGCAACACCCACTCGTGCGGGTAGTCGCAGAGCTTGGAAAGACTGGAGTAAGACTCGAACTCCCGTTTCTCGACGGAGAATTCCTTCGGCAGCGACCACCATCTTCTGGGAGCAGGCAGTCCCCTGAGGGGCAGTTCGCGCGTGCGCAGTTCAAGCGGTTCGACCGAGGCCTCTCCCGCGAGCAGCGTGGGCTCGATTTCCAATGACGCGAATCCGTCGAACACGCTTTCGATACGCGTCCAGATCGGGTGCGTTCCCCGTTCGTCGTGGTGCACGACCAGGATCAGTTGCCCGCTCGCACTGCACAAGGGCCTCAGCCATTCGCGGGCGCGCCGTTGAACGATGTCATCGACCTCAGCCAGGTACACCCCGGATGCGCGCAGGGCGGCGAGTTCGCGCCGCGACCAAGGATAGGAGACGGTGCTCGATTCTCGCGCGAGATTCCACCAGACCACGGTCGGCCAGGCGCCGGTCACCGCAGCCGCGGAGGTTGTCGCCGGTGCGTGACCGGCTTCCTCGTACGCTGAAGGGTCCGGCGCGTCGGTCGTCACCTCGTCGATCCGCCGTTCAAGCTCGAGCCGCGCGATGTGCTCGGCGCCGGATCGACGAAGTTCCGCAAGCTCCCTCAGGAGCGCTTCCGCCTGGGCGTTGGCAGCCGCGAACAACGCCGCCTCCGATGCGTTTTCCACGGCGTGGGACTGCGCGCCTGCCCAGGCCGAGACACGCCCGGTGCGCAGGAGGAGCGTCTCCAGCGGCGCCCCGATTTCGGGATCGTACCGGTCAGCCTCCAGCCAGAACGCGATTTCGCCCCGAAGGCGCTCAACTTCCGACTCTTCGGCCTCATAACGCTCCCGCATCGTTCGAGCGATCCCATCAATGGTATCGACCCATTCCGGACCACCGATGCCAGGGGACGCGGCCACGGCGTCGGCCAGGCGCCACCGTACCCACCTCGGAAGCGGGCCACTTGGATGAAGCAGAAACTGGAGAATTCGGTGCGGTTCGATCGGTTTCCAAACCAGCGCAATCGCGAGCTTCAGGACTTGTGTGGCCGGCCGAAAGCGCGTGAACCATCGGAATCCGCACCTTGGCAGTCCCCTGCGCTCAAGCGCGTTATCGAGCACAATGCCGTCGCGCTCGGCGACCAGGAGTGTTTCGCTACTTCGTCCGGATTCCAGGAGGAATTCGGCTATTGCGTCCGCAGACAGGTCTTTCGATGCAGACTTTACGACAAGGATAGACCTGTCACCCGTAAGGGATTCGCGCGCTTCGACCCGATTGTCGTCGCGATCAATCATCGAGAGCAGTTTCGCCTGCACGCGGGCCAGGTCCGAATCGCGCGGGCCGGCAGGCACAAGCTCGATACCCGCGGCAGGCACCCAGGGCAACGCGCCTACGACGCGCTGCCAGGTGTGTGGGAGGTCGCCAAAAGGCGTGTGAAGTTCCACCTGATCGATCTGGGTATGGCGCTGCGCAAGTGTTTCCGCCACCCGCTGCAGTCGCTCTCCCTGCGTGAGCGGTACGCGGTTCCTGGCGATGGCCTCGACGGCAGCCATATCGGCCAGTCGACCCGGCGCATCCTCCGGGAACGTGCCGTCCCACCCGGCCTCGTACCACTGTTCCCGCCAACCGAGGAGGGTACGCGCGACATTGACCGGATCGATTTCAAGCGAGCGGGAGAAGAAGCTGTCCGGCGTTGAAGCTTCTCTCAGGCACTGGAGATAGTTGAAAGGCGCTTCGCTCGGGTGCGTGTCGGGCGTAGGCAGCCCTAGCTGGATCTCAAGGACACCGAGAAAGCCTCCTGGGCCCAGGGTGACCTGACCTGACGCAGTCTCCGGCGTCGCTGGCTTCAGGCCATCCAGATGGAGTCCGAAAACAACTTTCATGCATTTTTATCGTCGGGAACGGCTGCGAGAAATTGCTCTTCGAATCTCTTCGCCTCCTCAAGCCGTGCAGATACAGTTGGCCACGCGTCCGTTATTTCGTCCTGCTTGCTCAGGTAATCGTCCTGGTTTTATTGGAACCGATACCTTAAAGGCTAGGTTGCCAATCGACCTTCTGGACTATGGCGACACTCCCAATCATCACCTGGGACGCCGCCCAGGTGCCCCATCACCCACAATCTGGACAACGACCAGCCTTGCTCGGCCTTTTCCGACATTCTGTCGTCAACGACCACGCGGCGGACCGATGTGCGGCCGGAATCGGTTCGGGATACGGTGAACAATCGCACGCGATCGTCCTGCAATGGCAGCCCATCGAGAACCAATGGATTGTGCGTGGTCAGCAGAATCTGGCGCGGCTTATCGGCGTTCAAGTACCACTGGCACAGCCGCTCGAAGAGAGATCGCGCCAATCTGGGATTCAATCCATGGTCCGCGTTGTCGACTGCGCACAGCGCCGGACTATTGCGATGTCCGGCGATTACCGCGAGAAACAGAGCGTACAGAGCGCCCTCGGAAGCGTCATAACCGGAAAGAACATTGCCATCCTTATGCATGAATCTGTCACGGAACTGAATCACATCCTTGGATGTTGCAGCAGACGGCGAAAGTGGAAGTTGATCTGCGCGCGCCCACTCTATGCTCTTCGCCCAGTCGATGAGTTGCAGGACGTGCCGGGTAATTTGGCGGCTACGTTTATCCGTATGGGCCTGCCGATACAGATCATCTATGGCCCGCGGAAGGTCGCCGCCCGACAGTCCTACGGGCTGTCTTGGTTGGGTTTCCGACGCGGTGCCTCGCAAGACAGCCGTTGCCGGAGAAAATATGACGTAGTTTTGCAGCAACGTCAGCAGTTCCAGAGCGGGCCCCTTCGTCAGCCGGACGGCCTCCAGCGCAGCCATACCTCGCTCGGGGTTTCTGTCCGACCGGTCGGCAGGCACGCGCGTAACCAGGCTGCGATTGTTTTCGTCTTTCCAGTGCTCGGTCTTGAACCTCCAGGCGGGGGCCGGCTCTTGCAAAGGATTGTGCAGCGTCACCTCGTAACTGACCCTACCGTTCCGTGCTCCAAAAAAGAGATGCCGCGGTATTTCTTTTTGGGGTCTGGCGGGAATGGCCGTCTTGTAGAGCGCGGGAAGCCCGGGACGGACTCCGCGAGCAAGCAATGACTGATCGTCCACCTTACCGTCGGCGGCTGCGGAGAGAATGCCGAGCGCTTCCAGCAAATTGCTCTTGCCACTGCCATTGGCGCCGATGAAGACATTCACCATGCCGAGTTCCACGGTGACATCGTCCAGGGTCTTGAATGTCCTGACTGTGAATTGCTCGATCATTCGGCGCGGTCTCTCGCCCGCTCGGGGGCATCGGCCACCATATCCGTGGCCCGAACGGGGCGTCAAGCGGTCAAAGCCGGAAGAAAGTGACCGAGACGATGGCATCGTCATGACCGACCATGCATGTTTGTTCGAGGTGTCTAGTTAGAACGTTTGTGGAGGAACCGTTCTGCGACGCCCGATACGCTTACGAGGGCCAACAGACCGCCGACTACACTTCGGCCCATCAACGCGAGAATGACGGCCGCCATGATCGCGAGTAGTGACAGGAAGAAACCAAACCATTGGCCTCGTCTACTATCCGAGATGGAGGCGTCAAGCGCATCCGATTCCCATTTGTGGCGATGTTTCTGCTGATCTTCGGTCAGCTCCATCAGGCGGTTGGCGCTACCGGGCAACACCTCTTCGTACTCCCGGTACATGCCGGGCGGCGGTAACGGACCGGAAAATAGGGCAGCCTGAATAACAGACGTGCGAATGTCGTCCGGCAGAGCGTCAAGGATTGCTTGAGGAATGTTCGGTCGCGCCGTACCCGATTCTTCGCTATCGGGCACCGTGTCCGGTGGTGTTTTCGGATCGTGTTCGTCGGGCATTGGCCATCTCCGCGGTCGAGTGGGACAAAATAGCCGCGTACATATCCGCGCCGAGGCAATTCAAGTCGTATGCATGGGCGTCGCGATAGGGGTACAGGGGCGCTTCCAACTCGCGGAAAACGTGTCCGCCCCCCTTCATGGCAGATGCCAGTCCCGACAAGAAATCCGAATTCCTTCTGACGAACGGATACGATGTGGCCGCATTGTCGACTACAGTCGCCCGAGCGCGATTCGCATTCACTTCACCGGATAGACGGTTCAGCCAGACGTTGGGGTCCCGGAGTGGTCCAAGAACGTATTTTTCGAGTGCGCTCATCGTACGCTCCGAGCAAGTCCGACAAGGTGAGTCACGAAACCGGGAGGTACCATCATCTCTCGTATTCGGGCGTTGTTCCAGAGTCGTCCATCATCGGGCCGTTCTGAGGGTCTGCCTACTCGAGAATCTTGCCTGTTTGACCAGAAATGAGCCATGGCTGCCTCGAAATTATTGTTGAGACAGCCAGAAACATGACTTTAGGACTGCCTCATTTTCGGGGAAGCTTACGGGCGGATTGGTGGCTCAGGTGGGATGTTCGCTTGCACGCGGCGAACGAACGAGTGTAAGGTTGCGTCAATTACCCGCCGGCAGCATGCTGTCGGCTCAAGGGCTGCTCCATGGAG
>VYEH01000252.1 GCA_009843005.1 Pseudomonadota bacterium
ATTATCCGACAAATCGAGGTCCCATTCCATTTATCGGTGAGAAATCCGGGCTAGTGGGCCGTCCCGCCTGCGCCCGCGCCCGAGTACAGGCTCGGCGTGCGGAACCCGCCGTAGACCTGCCAGGCCAACGCGTCGTGGGGATCCCTGAAAGAGACGTCGAAGACGACTTCCGCAGGATCGGTGCGGGTGAATTCCCGAACGCGGCCGCCGTGGGGCACTTCCGAGAGATAGCGCTGGGAGCGGTCCCAGATGTCCCAGGTGACGTCGGTGGTGCCGGCCGGTATGCACAGCGCGTTGATCTCCAGAATGTTGTCTGTGACTGGCAGCCGGTGCGCCTCGCTCATGGCCATGCTGTTGCAGGCATCCACGGTGAGCTCCGGTTCGGCAATCCAGACCTGACGCACCGTTCCTTCGGCCTCGTCGATTTCGTACTCCACCGAATAACTGTAGGTGTCCTCGAACGGAACGTGGGGCCGGCCGTCGAAGGGCTTGGCCTGGGCGCGGTTGTTGTTGAACACCAGCAGCGTGCCGGCGTGGGTCCAGCGCGGATTGTGCTGGTGCCAGGGCCAGCGGAAGTCATCGCCGACGGGCGTCAGCAGCTTGTCCCGCAGCGCGCCCTCCCAGCCGACGTGATCGCCGAAGATCCACTTGATCTCCTTGCTTTCGCGGTCAATCTTGACGATCGCGTCCAGCAGCTTGAAGCTCGCCACCACGGAGTCGTCGCGGGGATCGTGGGCGACGCCGTTGCCGTGGCTCCAGTCCCAGGTATCGGGAAAGCCGCGGGTGACCCAGTAGGGGTTGAAGGCTTCGTAGCCGATCATGCCGGTGTCGAGGTAGTCGAAGGCGTTCCAGCTCCAGAGAATGTTGCCCTCCTTGTCGAACTCAAGGATCGTGTCGCCCATCACCTTCTGGTCTCGCCTCGGTGTGGGATCGAATTCGTTGGTGTACCAGTTCTCGATCACCCGCCAATTGGCCGAGAACGACAGGAAGGAACCGTCACGAACCTCGTGGGGCTGATGGTGCAGGGTCTGCGCCCCCCGGATCGGAACGGCGCCGGGGGCGGTGGAAGGGCCACGCGGCCGTTCCTCGGCGTACCAGCTTCGAAGGCGGTTTCCGAGCATGTCCATTTCGACGGCTTCGAACGAGGCCATGTGGTAGATGATGTTGCCGTTGGCCAGCCGGTCGATGCCCGCGATTCGGTCGTCGGACTGGTAATACCAGACCACTTCACCCTCGTTGTCCAGCGCCAGCAGCAGGCCGTAGCGGGTGACGAAGGCCTGTTGCGCCGGATTGCGGTCCTGGGCCCGGGTCAGCATCGACCGGCGCACGCTCAGGATGGTGACCCCCGGCTCCATGCGCTCCGTCTCGGCCACGCGGACGTCGTAGTGCGGCATGACATAGCGGTCCACCGGCAGCGGCGGAGTCGTGTATTCGAGTACGCCGTCCCACTGCAGCGAATCGCCCGCGCTGTCGAAAATGGTGACTCGGATTTCGTGCCGCCGGTCCGGCCGCATCCCAAGGATCGGCAGGATGTCCCCTGCGCCGGGGACGCGGCCGAAATCGACGCTCCAGGTCCTCTCGGCGTCGGCGAAATCCACCCGCGTGGCGACGGCGCCGCGGGAATCGAAGGACAGCACGGCCGCCAGCGGCACGGCGGGGTTGGGATTTTGCTCTATCGACGGCGCCGACGTGAACGCCAGTCCGTCGGCGGCGCCCTGGGCAGACACTCCACCGGGCAGTGCAGCCAACCAGACGGAAAGCAACACCCAGGGGGAAAGAAACGGCCTGGGGAACGGAAACAGCCAACCGGATCCCGGTTTCGTAAAGCGCCTGCGATCCATCGATATTCCTCCTGTGCAGCGACCCGAAACGCCTTTTAACTATGCAAGAATTGTTGTACATTTTTGGTCCAGCTACAACCTTTATGAGGCGCGCTGGCACTTAACTGCCTGAACTTACGTTTCTTTTAACATTGGCTGAAACTCAGCCGCCGAATTCTGTACAACCATAAGGAGTCCCAAGCGATGCCATTCGTGAAATTCCTGTCCGAAGACGCCGGCCAGCCCGACATCGTGCGCGCCCTCGCCCATCGGCTGCGGGGACTGCCGAAGCAGTCCCAGCGCATCCTGCGCGAGCCCTCCGAGCTGACCCCGGCGCAGCGGGAGTTCATCGGCTCCTACGTCTCCGGCCTCAACGACTGCCCGCACTGACACCATGGGCATGCCGCGGTCGCGGCAGCGCACGGAGCGGACGATTCGCTGATCGACCAGGCGTTGGCGAACCTGGACACCGCGCCCATCGAGGAAAATTTCAAGGCCCTGTTGCGCTACGTGGAAAAACTCACGTACACGCCCTCGGCCATGACCCAGGAGGACGCCGACGCCGTGTTCGCGGCCGGCTGGAGCGAACAGGCGCTGGCGGACGCCATCTGCGTCTGCGCGCATTTCAACATGGTAAACCGCCTCGTGGAGGGTCTTGGCGCCGGCCGCCACCACACCCGCGATCCCATGCGCAAGGCGGCCGCACTGGTCGCGGAGAAGGGCTACCCGACGCTCGTATTCGGCGATTGAGAACAATTCGCCGTTATCGAATTGTGCTCATGGGGCAGACTTAGCAGCAATCGCCTGCCCGTACATCAGTCTGCGAGCGCCTCCGGATGCTCCAGCGCTTGGCTTACGCGGCGCAGGAACTCACCGGCAATCACGCCGTCCACCGCCCGGTGATCGGCGGCCAGGGTCAGGCTCATCAGGGTGGCGACATCCAGGCGCACGCCGCCGTCGTCGCCAACGGCCACGGGCCGGGGCGCCGCTGCGCCCACACCGAGAATGCCCGCCTGCGGCGGGTTGATGATCGGCCAGCTCTGGCGGATACCGAACATGCCCACGTTGGAGACGGTGAACGTCCCGCCCTGATAGTCATCGACGCTCAGCTTCCTGGCGCGCGCCCGCTCGGTCAGGTCCCGTAACGCCGAGGCGAGGTCCGGCAGCGACAACGCCTCCGCGCCTCGCACCACGGGTGTCACGAGTCCCTCCTCCACGGCGACGGCAACCGCAATATCGACGCGCCGGAAGCGGATCAGGCGATCGTCCCGATACTGCACGTTCATTCGGGGCGTATCCCGCAACGCCCTGGCCGCGGCGTGCACGACGAAATCGTTCAGCGACAGTCTGGGCCCGTTTTCGGCTTCGTTGAGTTCGGTACGAAGCCTCAGCGTGGCCTCGACATTGACGTCGATGCTGCAATGAAAGTGGGGAATGGTGGTCTTTGACTCCGCCATGCGCCGCGCCATGGTCTTGCCTAGGGTCGAGAGGGACAGCTCTTCGAACGGTGTTTCCAAACCAGGCGCAGGCATCGTTCCAGCGGTGGGCGCCGTTCCAGCGGTGGGCGCCGTTCCAGCGGTGGGCGCCGTTCCAGCGGCGGGCGCCGTTCCAGTGGCGGGCGCCGTTCCGGTGGCGGGAATACCCGTCACTGCCTCAGCGGCAGACCGCAACGCCAACGCCGCTTCGATATCGGCGGCGACGATACGGCCGCGCGGGCCGGTGCCATTCAGAGTGGAAATATCGATGCCGTACTCGCGGGCAATACGCCTGGCCGCCGGGCTCGCGGGCACTCGCCCCCCCCGCCCTTCCGTCGATGGCATGGCGGGAGTCGACGCCGACACCTGAGACCGCGGTTGGGGCGACGAACCGGGCCTGGCGCGGCCGACACCGGGTGATACGCCACCGTCCGAGTGTTCGGTGGATGCGAGCGGCTCGTCCGCCTCGGGGGCAGGCGCTGCTCCCGGCTCCAGCAGGGTCGCGATGACACTATCCACGGCCACGCCCTCGGCGCCCTCCTCCACCATCAGTTCGCCGATCTCGCCCCCTTCCAGCGCTTCGAGCTCGAGCACCGACTTGTCCGTCTCGATCTCGGCAATCACCTGCCCCGGCTTGACCGAATCGCCGGGGCGCACATGCCAGCGGGCCAGCGTGCCCTCCTCCATGGTCGGCGTCAGCGCCGGCATCAGGATTTCACGTGACACGGTATTACGGACCTCCGGTCAAAGGATCGAACGCACGGCGCCGACCACCTTCTCCGGCGTGGTCCGGAAAGGCGTCTGGGCGAGGGTGCCTCGGGGTATGGGGATATCCGGCGGCGACAGGCGGATCACGGGCGCTTTCAGATTGCCAAAGGCGGACTCCGCGACCATCGCGCCGATCTCGGCGCCGAAACCGCACGTCCGCGGGCTTTCGTCCACCACCACCACCCGGCCGGTCTTGCGCACCGATGCCAGGATGGCGTCGCGGTCCAGGGGCACGATGGTGCGCGGGTCGACCACCTCCGCCGAAACGCCCTCGGCAGCCAGCGCCTCGGCCGCCTGTAGCGCAACCTCTACCTTGTGCGAGGTGGCAACGAGGGTGACGTCACGTCCCGCCCGCTTGACATCCGCCTCGCCGAACGGAATGGCGAAATCGCCATCGGGGACTTCGCCTTCCATGGCCATCAGCAGCGGATGGTTCATCACTACCGTGGGATTGTCGCTCTTGAGCGCAGTGGTCATCAGGCCCTTGATGTCAGCCGGCGTGGAAGCCAGCACGATCTGGATGCCGGGACAGTTGGCGAGCATCGCGTAGGGGCTGCGGCTGTGCTGGGAGAATTCGATGGGCATGACGCCGTGCATCATCACAAACACCGCCGGAACCGTGATCTGCCCGCCGGACTGGTGATGGGCTACGCCCGCCTCGTGAATGAACTGCGACCAGGCTTCCACGGCGAATGCCGCCAGACCGAAGTGCGCCAGCGCACGGCATCCGCTCATGGCGGATCCGATGGCCAGTCCTGCGACGGCGGACTCGGAGATGGGCGGTTCGTCGATGACCCGGTCCGCGTAACGTTCCCGGACCGTGTTCAGCGCCGGGTGCTCCGCCGCGGGTCCCAGCAGGTAGGCGCTGCCGATCAGCGTCATGGTCGGGTCATCGTGCATTCTTGCCACGACGGCATCCACCATGGCTGCAGCGTACGTCATCCTGGTCATGTCAACGCACCCCCTGCCATCACGCAAACGTACCCGTCAGCCCGCTCTCGGCCGAAGGCAGGGGGCTGGACAGCGCAAACTCCCGCGCGGCCTGCACTCGCCCACTGATGCGCTCGTCCATCGCGCGAATTTCATCGCGGTCAATCAGACCCTGGCGCATCAACTCCCTTCCATAGCCGATGACCGGATCGTATCGATTGATCCAATCGGAATGCTCGCCCGTCACAGAGCCAGGTTCCCAAATCCCGGCGAGATCGGTCACGCCCGTTACCAGTTGCGGGTTGAAGCTGCGGGACCCGGGCCAGCGCCGGGTACGCATCTCGATGAAGGCGGGCGACCGCCCCTCGCGCAGGTCGCCGATCAGCCGGCTCGCCGCATCGTATACGGCGGTCACGCTCTCCCCCGGGACAACTTCAGTGGCGATCCCCAGTGCGCGTGGGACATCGCCGAGCGTCTCGGCCGCCATGGACGAGGACGACCATTCGTTCTGGGCGCGGCCCGTGGTCACTCCCACGCTGTTGTTCTCGCAGACCAGCAGCACCGGCAGTTCATACAGCGCGGCGATGTTCATGGCCTCGAAGCCGATGCCTTCCTCCAGCCCGCCATCGCCAAAGAAGGTCACGCAAATCCCGCCCCGGCCCTTGACTTTCTGGGCTTGCGCTGCGCCGATGCCCAGACCGATACCGCCACCCACCTGTCCGGTGGTGGCCAGGAAGCCCGCCTCGCGCACCGTCAGTCCGGCGCTGCCGCCGCGGCCCTTGTTGAAGCCGTCGGCCCGGCCCAGGATCTCGGCCAGCGCACGGCCGGGATCGGCCCCGCGGGCGATCACGTGGCCATGGTTGCGGTGGGTCGTCAGGATCAGGTCGTCTTCGCGCAGCAACTCCATGATCGTCGCGCCCACTGCCTCCTGACCGATGTAGACGTGGCGGTGCCCTTCCGTTTCCACGGTCGCCCAGAGGTCGATTACCGTCTCCTCGAAGCGGCGGATCAGTAGCATCGATTCGAAAATTCGCAGTGCCTGTGTCTGCTCGATCATGGCTTGCCCTCAACCGTACATCCGCTCAACCTTCGCCACGACCTGATCGGCATTCGGCACCATCAGTGCTTCCAGCGGCTTGCTGCAGGGTACCGGATTGTGGGGCGCCCCGACCCGCATCACCGGCGCATCCAGGTAGTCGAAGGCGCCCTCGGCCACGGTCGCCGCTATTTCGCCGCCGATACCGTAAAGCTCATGCCCCCCATCGATCACCACAGCGCGGCCGGTCCTTGCAACCGCATCGACCAGTGTTTCCGTATCCAGTGGAACGATGGAGCGCGGGTCCACCACTTGCGCGCTGATGCCCTTCTCCGCAAGCGCTTCGGCCGCTTCCAGCGCCACGTGCACCATGCGCGAAAAGGCGATCAACGTCACGTCGGTGCCCTCGCGCTTGATGTCGGCCAACCCCAGTTCAACGATGTGCTCGCCCTCCGGCACCGGACCCTTGAGGTTGTAGGTCATGCGGTCCTCGAAGTACAGGACCGGGTTGTCGTCCCGGATCGCCGCCGTCATCAGGCCCTTGGCATCCGCAGGCGTGGACGGGGCCGCGAGCTTGAGGCCCGGGACATGCGCCGGCCAGGCGTACAACGTCTGCGAGTGGGTGGAGCCCAGGACGCCGCCGACGCCGATGGCGGTCCTCAGCACCAGAGGCACCCTGAACCCACCGCCGGAAAGGTAATGGATCTTGGCGGCGTGGTTGACCAGTTGATCCATGACCAGCGTCAGAAAATCGCTGAACATGATCTCCACGATGGGCCGCATGCCGGCGACGGCCGCACCGACGGTCAAGCCGAACATTCCGGCTTCGGAGATGGGCGTATCGATCACCCGCCTGTCGCCGAATTCGGCGTGCAGCCCCTGAGTCTGCTTGAAGATGCCCTCGGCCACGCCCACGTCCTCGCCGATGTAGAACGTCTCGGGGTCGCGCCTGAATTCTCTGGCGATGGCCTCGATCACCGCCGCCTTCAGGCTGATCTGCCGCTCATTCTGCTGCATGTGGGTCCTGTGCCGGCCAGGCCGGTTTCGGGGCGAAGCGGAAATTGATCCAGGGGCCTCTATGCATAGACATGAACCCCCAGGTCCTCGGGTCCGGGGTGCGGCATCGCATCGGCGACCTTCGCCGCCGCCGCCACCTCATGGTCTATGTCCGAATGGATGCGCGCGATGGCCGCATCATCCACATGGCCTTGCTCTATGAGCCAGCGAGCGTAATTTGGAATCGGGTCGCGAGCCTCCCAGGCGCGCATCTCCTCGCTGTCCTTGTATTCCTGCTGGTCGCTCACGTGATGGCCGGTGAACCGGTAGGTTTCGAATACGAGGAAACTCGGTCCATCGCCCCGCCGCGCCCGGCCCACCGCCTGCTCGGCGGCTTCGCGAACCGCCAGCACATCCATGCCGTCCAGGGTATCCGACGGAATCCCGAAGACGGCGCCGCGATCCTGGTAGCGTTCCCCGGCCGTCACCGTCGCGCTCTCGGTGAACTCCCCGTAGCGGTTGTCCTCACAGACGAAGACCACCGGGAGAGACCAGATGGCCGCCATGTTCAGCACCTCGAACATCACGCCCTGGTTGAGCACGCCGTCGCCGAAGAAACTCACCGACACCTGCTCGGTGCCACGCAGTTGGGCGGCGAGCGCCGCCCCGGCGGCCAGGGGCACGCTGCCGCCAACGATGCCCGTGGAGCCGATGTTGTTGGTGGCCGGATCGCACAGGTGTGGCT
>VYEH01000022.1:0-3176 GCA_009843005.1 Pseudomonadota bacterium
CTTCTAGCTTATGTAGCGGTGGTTTTGCCGGTGACGCTGCTCACCGGGATAGGCTTCTATTGGCTCAGCGCCGATCCGTGGACGAGCACGCCACCGCCGGATGGGGTCGAAAACCTGGAGCTGCTGGTTGCCGCCGACGGTGAAGCGATTCGGCTGTTTGACGGCATCGACCGGGCCTCTGGCTTACCGCGTACGGATCTGCGATTTGCGTCTCTCGCGGATCAGCCCGTCTCCGTTTACGGGATGGGCCGGGGCGGTCGCGGCGCCCTGGACACGGCCATCCTGACTGGGCGTGTAGGCGTCGTTCATAGCGAAATCCGCCTTGTCCGGCGAGAACGTCATCAAAGCCTCGTTCTTGCCGGCGACGAGAGCGGTGAGGGCGACTGGGAGGTCGATGACGGTCTGCTGATCGAGACGTTCCTTGGCTATACGCTTTACTCGACAATCCTTCTTGGCGCCAGGGAGGATCTGATCGACATCAGCGGCGCGTTCGTCCCCCTGTTCGGTCCTGGGCGAATGACGTTTGCGGGCGAGGAGATCAACATCGCCAGCACGATACCGCCCGACGAGGACGTGACGGTCCGAGTGTCCCTTGTGGAACTGGACGGTTCCGGCTCCTCAAGTCCAATCTTCCTGATCCCGCGCGACGGTCCGCGGCTTTGATCATCGACTCCCACGATCTGCCCAACGGGCATCGAATCGAGGCGGACCTGGTGATCGTCGGTACGGGACCGGCCGGGGTCACGATCGCCAACGAATTCGCGGGCAGCGGCACGCGGGTTGCCGTACTGGAGGCGGGCGGTCTCGTGCCCACCGAAGAGTCCATGGATGTCTATCGCGCCGACAACGTGGGCTGGCCAGGCTCCAATCCCGCCGGTGTTCGTGCACGTTACCTGGGGGGCACGTCGAACCTCTGGACCGGCCACTGCCGGCCCCTGGAGCGGGTCGACATGGAGGAGCGTCCGGGGATTCCCCATGGCGGTTGGCCGATCACGCTTGAGGAACTGGACCCATTCTATGCCCGGGCCCACGCGGTCTGCCAGCTTGGCCCCTACGATTTCGATGTGAATTCCTGGACGCAGCGCTCCGGGCTCGAACCGCTCGATCTCGATCCCGCGCTGATCGAGACCAAGCTCTCGCAACAATCCAACCCGACCCGATTCGGCGCCGTGTACCGGCCGATGCTGGAATCAGCGCCGAATATCGAGGTGTATCTCAACGCCAATGTCCTGGAACTGGACTCGACCGGGGACGGTGCGCACGTCAATGCCGCGAGAATCGCAACCTACCAGGGAACCGAGCTTTCGGCGACGGCAGACACGTTTGTGCTTGCCTGCGGCGGCATGGAGAACCCCAGACTGCTCCTGAACAGCAACAACCTCGCGAACGGCAATGACATGGTGGGGCGTTTTTTCGCCGGTCACTTCTACACGGCGAGCTGCAGCCTGCTCCTGGGCCGGAACGAGATTGCGCCGCCGCTCTACCTGTTGCCGGCGGTACCGGCGGAGAAACTGGGGATTCCGGATCCGGCGCCGGTTCGGCTGCGCGGTTATTTCTGCCTGCCGGAGGGCCTGATGCGCGAGGAGCAACTGGTCAACATGAACGTCGAGATCTATCCGATCGATCCCTGGGCGGACAACGGCAAGGCGCGCCAGTCCTGGGATCTGGTGCGCGAGCAGCCCAGTGCATTCCTCGGTGTCGAGATCCTCCCCCGGCACCTGCGCAGGGTGTTGCGCGACCTGTGGCGGTTACCGGGGCACGACGATCCAGTCGAGGATTTCGGACACGACGTGGCACGCCAGCCCAATACCACTGGCATGTATGCGCTGCAGACTTACGTCGAGCAGTTGCCCAACCCCCAGAGCCGCATCAGGCTCGGCCGCAGCCGCGACGCCTTCGGCAAGCGCCGTCTCCAGGTGGACCTGCAGTTCAGCGGCGCGGAAGCCGCTTCCTTGCGGCGCCTCTACGAGATTCTGGCAAGTGCATTCGGCAAGGCGAATTTCGGGCGGGTGCGCGTGGAACTGCCGCGGGATGCCGTGCAGATACGCGGAGGCGGGGCGACCCATCACCACAGTTCGACCCGCATGCACGAGGATCCGCGATTGGGAGTCGTGAATCGTGACTGCCGGTGTCACGAGGTGAGCAATCTCTACATTGCCGGCAGCTCCGTGTTTACGCGTGCTGGAGTCTGGAACCCGACACTGACGATCGTGGCGCTGGCCTTGCGGCTTTCAGACCACTTACGGGAGTACTTCGATGGAACATTGCAACGCGCGGCGTAATTTCCTGCGCACCGCCGGTACCGCCGGCCTGCTTACGTTACCGATCGGGCGAGCCATTTCGGGCGTCTCGCTGCTTGCAGCGATCGACATCGATCCGGAGGCGGCCCGGATCATTGGACGGTCTTTTCTCGAGGCCTACCCGGAGGAGTGGAACACACGGCGCTTGCTCACAAGCGTCGCACACGTGGATGCCTTCAACGTCAATGTCTTGATCCAACGCGATTTTGCCGCCGGACGAACCGTTAGCGTGGACGGCTGGGTCCTGTCGCAGACCGAGGCCCGGCTCTGTGCCGCGGCGATGGGGCGAGGGCACCGTCGGGAGATCAACCCGTGATGTAACGCTCCAGTTGCTCGATCAGCTCCAGCTGATCTTCGATGACCGCCTTGACCAGGTCCCTGATCGAAACCACGCCGATCACGCCGGAGTCGTCGGTCACCGGCAGGTGTCGGATGTGTTTCTCCGTCATCATCGACAGGCCTTGCTGGACCGTGGCGTCCGGCGAAATCGAGATCACGGGAGTGTTCATCACTTTTTCGACCGGCGTGTCCCGCGAAGCCAACCCCTCGAGGATGACCTTGCGCGTGTAGTCACGCTCGGAGAAAAAGCCGACAAGTTGGCCTTCATGGATGACCAGCAGGGCACCCACACCATACTCGGCCATGCGGCTGATGGCGTCGAGCACCGTGTCGTCCGGGGCGGTAGACCAGATGGTGGTGCCTTTCTCATGAAGTATGTCACGGATGTTGTGCATGGCCTTTCTCTCTCTTTTTTTGTACGTATTGTATGTTCAGTGGATTTCGTGGTTACTGTAGTCGGCGCCCCCAATTTAATCGCCCACAAAACCCCAAGATTGAGATGCCAACCACAAAAACCCCCACAACCCCCGAGGGTTT
>VYEH01000022.1:3186-7733 GCA_009843005.1 Pseudomonadota bacterium
TTCCTCTTTTTTTTTTTCTCCTTTTTTTTTCTCTGTTTTTTTTGGTGTATTTGTTGGGGGCCCCCTAAACTCCCCCCCCCGACTCCCGTCAGGATTCGCTTGCCCCAGCCGGAAGCCCGCTCACCCGCTCGATGATTTCCGTCACCGCATCGGCGCATTGTCCCGGCGGTGTCTCTTTCCCGGGTCCTTCCTCATGCTCTGCATTCCAAAGCTCGACGCGCTCGCGCCGTAGCTGCTCGCGGGCTCCGAACCAGCGCACGCGGTCTTGCAGGACCATGGACTGGACAAACGCCTGCTTGCCCGCGCGGAAGCTCTCCGTGAGCGGAATGTGGCTCGGACAAACCACGTCGCAGCACCCGCATTCGATGCAATCGAACAGCCCGAGGTCCTCGAGTGCGTCCAGTCGCTGGCCCTTTACCGCCCGGTGCAGTTCCTGCGGCATCAGGTGGGCGGGGCAGGCCGTGACGCAGTCGCCGCAGCGAATGCACGGCAGCTCGTCGATGACCTTGCCCAGCTCCCTTTCGGTGGGGAGAAGAATACAGTTGGTAGCACGCATGACGGGCACGGAGTCGCTTTCGAGCGCGATACCCATCATGCTGCCGCCCATGATCAGGCGCGTGACCGTCGACTTGTAACCTCCGCACGCCGCGACCACGTCGGCGATTCGCGTGCCGAGGCGCACTTCGAGATTGCGGGGACGCACGATGCCGCGGCCGGTGACCGTCGTGATGCGCCGGATCAGCGGTTCGCCGGTTTTCAGAAAACGGTACAGCGCGGCCGCGGTGCCCACGTTCTGGCACAAGTAACCGATGTCGGTTGGGTAGGCGAGAGACGGCACTTCGTGCCCGGTGAGTGCCTGGATGAGCTGGCGTTCGCCCCCGGCGGGATAGATGGCCGGAACCGTGGCAATGGAGAGTTGTTCCCGGGCGCCAAGCAAGGCCAGCTCCCGCCGCAGTGCATCAACGGCTTCGGCCTTGTCCCTCTCGACTGCCACGCACCCCCGCACTGCGCCGGTCAGCGCCACCAGCGCCAGGGCGCCGGCCAATACTTCGCGCGGAGCGGTGCGCATCAGTATGTCGTCGCAGCTGATGTAGGGCTCGCACTCGGCCCCGTTGATAACGACCGTGTGTATCGGATTGCGCCGCGTCGCTGCGAGCTTGACCCCTGTCGGGAACACGGCGCCGCCGAGTCCGGCCAGGCCGGCGCGCGACACGGCCGTGGCCAGCTTTTCCGGCGTATCCCACTGCGTTGGATCGGGAGGCTTAAGTTCCGGCCATGGATCGTCCTCGCCGTCGACCTCGAGCACGGCGCACAGAGCTTCGCGACGGCGCGCGTGGCCCACCGGATGCGACCCCAGAGAGCGGATCGTTCCGGAGGTGCTGGCATGCGTCCAGGTACTCAGGGGGCCGCCGCCACGCACCAGCGGCTGCCCGCGCAGTACGCGCTGCCCGCTGCGAATGTCCGGACGCATGTCTCTCGACGAGAGGCCGCCTTCCAGCGGCAGGATCAGTTCGTCCGGGAGGGGAACGGAATCCAGCGGGACGCGTGTGCTTGCGCGTTTGCGAGGCGGCAAGCGGAGTCCCGCGTGCCGGCGTACCGGGCCTTCAAGTTTCTCCACGATTTTAGTCGCCGATCCCGCAGCCCACCGCGAAAATTGCCAGGTAAGAGTCAGTCTGGACGGCCATGATCGACCGTGAATTCCGAGCCGGCCCGTATGCTATCAGGAATTGGGACTGGAACGGGTTGGGTTTCGAAAGGCAGAATAGCCTGCTCACCTGGATGTAAGCTTGCAAGCAGCACTATTGTGAATGAGGAAAGAAACCATGAACATTCATCTGAAGAAAGCCGCGTTGACGCTGGCCGGATTTGCGGGATTGCTCTTCGGCATGACCCATATCGCCGCACAAGAAGGTGGCGGCAGCGAAAGCCCCTACTTTCACAAAGCCGGTGCTACGGAGATCTACTCGGGAGCCAATGCGCGCACGGAGTTCCTGCTCACGGCAGAAGAGTCCAGGGGGCGATTCAGCATCGTCGACGAGACCTTTTTCCCCGGAATGAACAGTGCGCCGGGACATACCCACCACTTTCATAGCGAAGTGTTCTATGTGATTTCCGGCAGCATGGAGTGGACGGTGGGTGATGAGACCGACACCGTGGGGGCCGGGGATCTGGTCTACATCCCACCCGGGGCCGTGCATCACACTCGCGTGCTCGGCGATGAACCTGTCCGCGCACTCATGATCTACGAGCCGGCCGGGTACGAACGCGGTTACTTCAGCAGGCGTGGATTGACCGATGAACAGCGCCAGGATCAGGAGTTCATGGCGGAGTTTCTGCACAGCATGGATGTGGACCCCGTGCGCAGGCCCTAGGGCTGCAACTCCGCTTCCAACGTGCCCTGATCACTGGCCAGGTGAATCCAGTCGCGCGAATGATTGACCGTCGAGAACTGCTGAAAGCCATCGGACTCGGCGCTGTCGTCATCGCTGGCGAATGGCTATTGGCGGCTGGGACCGGCCGTGGGCGCGCCGTAGCGCAAACAGCGGCTACAGACACGGTCGAACTGACCGCTGCACAGGCAGCCGCCGCCATCAGGAACGGTGAACTGTCGGCGGAATCCTATGCCGAAAGATTGATTGCCCAGGGCACAGCATGGCGGCATCTCAACGCGTTCATCTCGGAGGATCCAGTCGCGGTGCTGGCAGCGGCACGTGCGGCTGACGAGCGCCGACGTGCCGGCGAACCGCTTGGACCCCTTCACGGTGTACCCCTGGTGATCAAGGACAACATCGATACGCTTGACCTGCCGACCACCGGTGGAACCGCGGCACTGCGCAGTCATCGGCCGAGTCGAAATGCACCGGTCGTCCAGGCGCTGTTCGATGCGGGTGCGTTGTTGTTTGGCAAGACCAACCTGCATGAACTGGCGATGGGAATCACCAATAACAACGGCGTGTTTGGCGCAGTCGGCAATCCCTATGACCCGTCAATGATCCCGGGCGGCAGCAGCGGAGGCACCGGCGCCGCGATCGGCGCCCGCATCGCACCGGCTGGATTGGGCAGCGACACGGGCGGATCGGTGCGCATCCCCGCAGCGCTCTGCGGCATCGCGGGGCTGCGCCCGAGTTCCGGGCGCTACCCGGGCGCCGGCATCGTGCCGATATCCTCCACCAATGACACGCCGGGACCGATGGCCCGTGACGTGACCGACCTGGCGTTGCTGGACGGTGTGATCACGGGAGACAGCGCGCCTCTTCCGGCAGTGCCGCTATCGGGTCTGCGTCTCGGACTTCACCGCGAGCACTTCTGGGAGGATCTGGATCCCCAAACGGCCGCCATCATGACAAGGGTACTGACCACCTTGACGGATGCGGGCGTGGAACTGGTCGAAGAGAGCATTCCGGGGTTCCGGAGATTGCGGGCGGCCATGGGATTCGCCGCCAGGCAGGAGGCGCGTACGGAATTGGTTCGCGACCTTGACGAGAGCGACACCGGGATTGACGTGGAGGCATTGATCGGCCAGATCGGCAGCCCTGACGTACGGGCGTTCATTGCAGAAATCTTCGACGCACCGGCCATCAGCGAAGCCGAGTACCGGCAGGTCATGGAGGTCTACCGTCCACGCTATCAGGCCGCCTACGCCGAGTATTTCTCCGCCAACCGACTCGACGCCATGATTTTCCCGGCGACACCGCTGCCTGCGCGCCCGATTGGCCATGACGACACGGTGGAACTGAACGGTCGTCAGGTCCCCACCTTTCCGACGTTCGCTCGCAACACAGCGCCGGCCAGCGGGGCAGGTATTCCGGGGCTTGCAATCCCGGCGGGCCTTTCGGAGGATGGCCTGCCGGTGGGCCTGGAGATCGACGGTCCCGTCATGAGCGATCGGCGCCTGTTGGCCATCGGACTCGCAATCGAGGGCGCGTTGCCCCGGGTCCCCCCGCCGCGGAGCGCACCGTGAGAGCAATTACGGCATTGCCGGCGCTCGCGGTATGGGTGTTCGCGCTGCCGGCCTCCGGTCAGTCCGGCAGCAGCCTGGGTATGGTGGAGGGATCGGTATGCCCCGACAATTCCCATGCCATCTTCCACGCCTGCGCCCTGGAAGCTGCGGAAACCGCGACACCACCGAGAACACCCGAGGGCCGTCCCGATTTCAGCGGCTACTGGTTGCGCCGCGCCTGGGCGTTCGAGAGTCTGGAGGCCCACCCGGTGACACCGGACGACTTCGGTGGGCCCAGCGCGGTCGTCGACCCGGCCGACGGGCGCCTTCCCATGCAGGCCTGGGCCGTGGAACGGAGCAGAATCAACGCCGAGCAGTACCTGCATCACAACGCAGCCTGCATCCTGGCGGGCCCTGCCGGGACCATGTACATGACCAGCCGCTTCCAGTTCATCCAGGACGCGACTCATCTCGTCATGGTCGGGGAGCAGCTCACGACTCACCCCTATCGGATCATTCCCCTGGACGGGCGGCCGCACAGCGGCGATATCCCCATGTGGAACGGCGATCCCAGGGGTCGCTGGGAGGGCGACACGCTGGTGGTCGA
>VYEH01000249.1 GCA_009843005.1 Pseudomonadota bacterium
GGCGAGATCTACGCTTACGGCTTCCGCAATGCCCACCGCCTCTCCTGGGACCTGACCGACGGAACGATGTTCGCGATGGATGTCGGCATGAACCACATCGAGGAGGTCAACATCGTTCATGCCGGCCGCAACTACGGTTGGATGGCGAGGGAGGGCTACTGGGAAAACGGCATGATTCGGCCCGGCGGCGCGCTCAATCAGCTCTTCGAGTTACCGGCGGATGTTCTCGAGGGTCGGACCGAGGACGAATACACCTATCCCGTGGCGTTCTATGACCACAACGAAGGGCGCGCGATCAGCGGCGGCTTCGCTTATCACGGCCGCATCGAGGCGCTGCGGGGCAAGTTCGTATTCGGCGACCTGGTGCGGGGACGGCTGTTTGCGGCCGATCTCGCAACGATGAAGGCTGCTGACGACGGCATTCCCGCGACGGTGGCGCCGGTGGAGGAGATTCAGCTCTACTATCTGGACCCCAACGGCACCCGCATCTACGTCAACTTTCGCGAACTCATCGAGCGCACCAACGGCGCGGAAACGACCCGCGCGGACATGCACCTGAACCGCACGGCCGACGGCGAGATCTTCGTCACCTCACGTCAGGACGGCATGATCCGGATGCTGGTTCCCGACGAGGGGTGACAGTCGTTCGACGAGCAACAGGACAGCACATCCGCGCGTACAGCCGCCCCATCGATCAATGCAATTGGAGATCAGCATGAGAACAATTTCTATCGTTGCCGTATTCTTCCTGCTCGTTGCGAACCCCGCCACTGGGCAGGAGGCGGAATCGGAGATCAACACGACACACGATCCGACGAGAGCGTTTCTGCTTTCTACCGCGGATATCGCGGCGACCGCCGCCGAACTCGACGCGAACGTCGCCTACGCCAACACCACCGTACTCGAGCGCGCCGATCCCGCGACGTCGACGGGACTCGCCTATCGGCTTGCGGTCGACCGGCGAACCCCTCCGCAACGCCCTGCCGAACATGCCGCCGAAGCCGAGATCTGGGCGATAGTAGGGGGTAGCGGCGCCATCACCACGGACGGTCGAATCGTCGACATCGTCGAAAACGGCGAGACGATCGGAAGGCGCATTGAGGGCGGGACCGTTCACCAGGTGTCCCAGGGCGACTTCCTGGTCATCCCCGAGGGCGTGCCGCACCAGGTCACCGAGTTCGATCCTTCACTGCTGATCGTGACATTCGAATTTCCGCGTTAGCGATTCGGCGCTGCGGTCACTGCGGACTGCCGGGCCACTAGCGCCACGCCAGCGCCATTCTTGCCGGTAGAGAATCGTTCTCCTATGATCGATTTCAAGCTGTTTCGAATAACAACGGGGGCTCGAGTGAGACGTTGGTTCGTAGCGTCGATGTTCACTCTCACGGCGACCTGCGTCCTCTTGTCCATGACCGGACTGGGGCAAACCGAGACCGCATCCCCCTACACACCGCCTCGAACGGCAGACGGGCACCCAGACCTGCAGGGCATCTGGCAGGTTCTCAATACGGCCGCATGGGACCTCGAAGACCATTCCGCGAGCCTCGGCGTACCTGCCGGGCAGAGCGTCGTGGAAGAAGGGACCATCCCCTATCGGGAGTCGGCGCTCGAGCAACGGCAGGCGAACTTCGAACACCGCGCCACGCTCGATCCGGAAAACAGGTGCTACCTGCCCGGCGTTCCCCGCATCACCTACATGCCGTATCCGTTTCAGATCATTCAGCAGGCGGACAAGGTCTCGATCGCATACGAGTACCTGCGCGTCATACGCTTCATCCACATGAACGGCAATCCGCACCCCCCCGGACCCATCGACTGGTGGATGGGGGATTCCCGCGGTCGCTGGGAGGGAAATACCCTGGTGGTCGATGTGACCCACTTCAACGACGGGACGTGGTTCGACAGGGCGGGGAACTACCACAGCGAAGCCCTGCACGTGGTCGAACGGTATACACCGACGGGTCCGAACCACCTGCTCTATGAAGCCACCATCGAGGACCCGAACGTATTCACGCGACCGTGGAAGATCAGCATGCCGCTCTACCGGCGTCAGGAACAGGACATCGAACTACTGGAGTACCAGTGCCACGCCTACCTCCTCGAACAGGAATGGGACAATCCGGAATCCACTTTCTTTGATGAGCACTGAATGGGAAACCACGAAGCATCGGGAGCGAATCGTCAAATGAGCCAACGCCTGGGACATCGAATTCCCGCAATCATTGCGGCGTCGAAGGTTGCCTTCATGGCGTTGGCAGTGGCGCTCAAGGTCTTGTATCTGGTACCGGGATCCGCCGCCGGCCAGGCCTTCTGGCGCGAGGACGCGCCGAAGCTGCCGATGGCTCCAACCTGGCTGGCCGAAAAGGCTACACTCCCGCCCTACAGTCCATCGCTGACGCCGGAGGGCGTGCCCGACCTCCAGGGCGTATGGGGCGGCCCCGGCGGCGACAGCCTCAGCTACCTGGAAGACCACGAATACATCGACGTGACCACACCGGCCCAGGAAACCTTCATCTCCGACCCGCCGGACGGCAAGGTACCCTACACGCCCTGGGCAATGGCCCGGCGCAACGAGATTCTCGCCGGTCTGGCGCGGGGCTGGCCCGGCGAGTCGGGCGAGCGCCTGTACGCCAGCCCGAGTTCGTATTGCTTGTATTTCATGCCGGAGTTCTCCTTTGAAGAAGTGGAAATCGTTCAGCAACCGGGTACCGTGATCATGCTCGGCGCCAACGGCTACCGCGTGATCCCGACCGACGCGCGCCCGCCGTTCGACGAGAAGGCAAAGTTCTGGTTCGGAATCTCGCGCGGCCGCTGGGAGGGCGATACATTGGTTGTGGAGGTGACCAATCTCAACGGTAAGAGCTGGTTCGACAGCACGGGGCACTTTTTCTCCGAGAACACGCGCATGATCGAGCGCTTGCGGCTGGCGGATGCAGACACGATCGACTACGGGATCACGATCGAGGACCCGACGATCTACGCCAGGCCCTGGAAGATGAACTTTCCGAAGAGGCGCCCCGGCACAGGCCCACAGATCAGAGGCGCTCGCATACCCGGCGCGGTTGCGGCAGGCGCGGGTCAGTTCGAGGATCCCTATGCGAACGAGTATTGGGAAGTGGCCTGCTACGAGGGTAACGGGCCGAGCGCGGCGTCACTGCGCGCACTCGGCTTTCAATGGTTCAGGGGGGTCATTCCGCCAACGCAATGAGTGTCTGCTCGTTGGGTTGAACGGTTGTCCCGGAAGTCACTGACATGCGCAAGCAGATGCCTGGTTTTCTCTGTGCTTTCGGCGCGCTGCTGGCCGGGGCCCCCGCAGGCGCGCACCATTCGTTCGCAGCCGAATTCGATATAGAAAAGCCGATCGAACTGCGTGGGACGCTGACAAGGATGGAATGGGTGAATCCGCACGGGTGGCTCTATATCGATGTCACGAACCCGGACGGCACGGTGACCAACTGGGCGATCGAGGCGGGCGGTGCGACTCAACTGCTGCGGCGCGGCCTGCGCAGGACCGACTTTCCGGTGGGAACCGAGGTGATCGTCAACGGTTATCTCGCACGGAGCGGGGAACCGGTGGTCAACGGGCGGAGCGTCACCACGCCCGACGGGAGAAATTTCTTCCTTGGGGCGGATCCGGGCGGACCCGCGAATCCATGATCGAACTGCAACAAGTCTCCCGCCACTTTCAGGTAGGCGACCAGACGGTCCACGCGCTTGACCATGTGGACCTCACTATCGAATCGGGGGAATTCATCTCGATCATGGGACCATCAGGGTCGGGTAAATCGACCCTGCTGAACATACTCGGGCTGCTGGACCGTCCGACTCATGGCTCGTACAGGCTCAACGGCGCCGACGTTGCGAAACTCGACGACAGCAGACTCGCGGATCAACGGCAGCAGAACATCGGCTTCGTCTTCCAGTCCTTCCACCTGATCCCGCGCCTGAACGCCCTGGAAAATGTCGAACTTCCCATGGTCCTGGCCGGCGTGCCCATGGCGTCGCGGCGCGAGCGCGCCCGGCAGGTACTTCAGTCCATGGGTCTCGGGGAACGCCTCGACCATCGCCCCGATCAGCTATCCGGCGGCGAGCGCCAGCGCGTGGCCATCGGCCGGGCGATCGTCATGAATCCGAAAGTGCTGCTGGCCGATGAGCCCACCGGGAACCTGGACTCGCAATCCAGCAAGGAGGTCATCGATATTCTCCACAGGCTGAATCGCGACGGCCTGAGCCTCCTGGTGGTCACCCACGATCCGGAAATCGGCGGTCAGGCGCGCCGGCGCCTGGCGATGCGCGACGGCAGGATCATCCGGGACTACAACGGCGCCCCGTCATGAAAACCGCAGATACCACGCGGCTGGCTATGCAGTCGATCCTGCGCTATCCGCTGCGGACATCCATGCTGCTGCTTGCCGTGGCCATCGGCGTGACCGCCGTGGTTTTGCTGACCTCCGTCGGTGAAGGCGCGCGGCGTTACGTGACCGGCGAATTTGCCTCACTGGGCACCAACCTGCTGGTCGTATTCCCCGGCAAGTCGGATACCACAGGTGGCGGCGCGGGGATGATGATCGGCGAAACCCCGCGCGACCTGACAGTTGACGATGCGATGGCCATCGAGCGCAGTCCCCTCGTCTCCCAGGTCGCTCCCGCCATCATCGGCAGCGGCACGGCGTCCTGGCGCCAGCGGGAAAGGGAGATCACCGTCCTCGGCACGACCAGCAAGATGCGCACCGTGCAGCACTGGTCCATGCGGGCCGGGCAATTCCTCCCCGAGCTTGACATGGACATTGCCTCGCCGGTGTGCGTACTGGGCAGTGTCGTGCGCGACGAGTTCTTCGGGCGCGCAGACCCGCTCGGCCAGTGGATCCGCATCGGCGACGCCCGCTGCCGGGTGATCGGAGTGCTTGCCCAGGCCGGACTGACCGGGCCGTTCAATACCGATGAACTGGTTATCGTGCCGGTCGCAAGCGCTCAACAGATCTTCAATGCCACCAGCCTGCTGCGAATCATCGTCGAAGTCGTCAGCAACGACGCGATCGAGGGGGCGCGCCGGGATGTGATCGAGATAGTCAAGGCGCGTCACCAGGGCGAGGAAGACATCACCGTCGTTACCCGCGATGCGGTTCTCGATACGTTCAACACCATATTCGACGTGATCACCTATGCGCTTGCGGGAATCGCCGCGATCAGCCTCGTGGTCGCGGGCGTGCTAATCATGAACGTGATGCTCGTGGCGGTCAGTCAGCGCACGGAGGAGATCGGGCTGCTGAAGGCGCTCGGGGCGAAACAGCGCCAGATCATCGGGCTGTTCCTCGCGGAGGCGGTTTTCCTGTCCATGCTGGGCGCCCTGGCGGGACTGGGTTTCGGAACCTTCGCCGCCAGGCTGCTGAACGCGGCCTTTCCGATCGTCGAGTTTTCCGCGCCGCCATGGGCCCTGGTCTCCGCCGTCGCCATTGCGGTGTCGAGCGGCCTGGTCTTCGGGATTCTGCCTGCGCGCCGAGCCGCGCGGCTGGATCCCGTGGAAGCGCTGGCAGGGCGTTGACGGATGCTCGCCCGCGACGCCATTCGGTTCACGCTGCGATCGGTGCTGGCGCATCGCCTGCGCAGCGCGCTGACGTCGCTGGGGATCGGTATCGGCGTCACGGCCGTGGTCCTGCTGACTTCCATCGGCCAGGGCGTCAGCCAATACATCGTCGAGGAATTCACCCAGTTCGGAACCAACATCCTGGCCATACAGCCGGGCAAGGCCAACACGCTGGGCGTTTCCGCCGGCGTATTCAATTCCGTGCGTCCCCTGAGTCTTGCCGATGCGGAGGCATTGCGCCGGGTGCCCTATGCAACTCACTCGGTACCCCTGGTTTCAGGCCAGGCTTCGGTGGAGGCCCGGGGACGCGAGCGCTCGGTAATGGTTTTCGCCGTAGGTCCGGCATTCGACATAGCCTTCGCGTTCGACGTGGCTCTCGGTGAGTTCCTCCCAGAGGATGAACTGGACCGGGCGCGTCCGGTTGCCGTGCTCGGCGCGACGGCCTACGAGGAATTGTACGGCTCGGAAAACCCGTTGAACGACCGCGTGCGCATCGGCGGCGACCGCTACCGTGTCATTGGCGTCATGGAAGCGAAGGGCGACACGCTGGGATTCGATCTCGACGACTCGGTCTATATCCCGGCAGCCAGCGGCCTGGCCATGTTCAACCGCGAGGGCCTGCAGGAGATCGACCTGCTCTATGAAGAGAACGCGCCGGTGGAGGAAGTCATCGCGGGCGTCGAACGGGTGCTGGTCGCGCGCCACGGCGGCGAAGACTTTACCGTCATCAGCCAGCAGCAGATGCTGGACGTGCTTGGCTCCATCCTGAACGTGCTGACCCTGGGCATCGCGGCACTGGGCGGCATCTCCCTGCTGGGGGGCGGCGTCGGCATCTTCACGATCATGACCATCGCGGTCCGGGAGCGCACCGCCGAAATCGGACTCTTGCGAGCCGTGGGCGCACAGCGGCGGCGGATATCACAGCTGTTCCTCGGCGAAGCGGTCTTGCTGGCGGGCTTGGGAGGCCTCGGGGGACTGCTGGTGGGTTTCACCGTGGTTGGTATCGTTCAGGTCATCGTGCCCGCTTTTCCCGCTCAAATCGCTCCGCTGTACGTGATCCTCGCCGAAGCGGTCGCGGTGCTGATCGGCCTCGTCGCCGGGGTGTTGCCGGCCCGGGCCGCCGCCGCTCTGGAACCGGTGGAAGCCCTGACGACGGAGTGACAGGGACGGAGATCGCGTATGCGTCGCACGTGTATGGTGCATGATCGGACTGTTGCGAGCACTCTCTCCAATTGCGACCAGGCTTACGACTTCGTCGCGAAGCCCGGACGATCTCAAACACTATAGAATTACGAACCCCGAACCAGGACGCGTGCGAACGAGTAAACAATGAACTATCAGCACTTGAGAGTGGACGAGGACGATGGAATTGCAACGGTCACCATGTGTCGGGCGCATCGCCGAAATTCGCTGTCGGAAGAGCATCTCCGTGAGCTGTTGGCGGCGTTCGAGTCGATCGCCGATGGCAGCGTCCGCGGCGTCATCCTCGCTGCAGCAGGGCCGGTCTTCTCATCCGGCCACGATTTCAACGACATGGCCGGCCGCGATCTCGACGGCATGAGAAGCCTGCTGGAGATCTGCGGAGAACTCATGCAGTTGATCCAGCGGCTGCCGAAACCCGTGATCGCCCAGGTGGAAGGCCTGGCGACGGCAGCGGGCTGCCAGCTGGTCGCATCGTGCGATCTGGCCGTGGCCGGAGAGTCCACCCGGTTCCAGGCACCGGGCGGATTCGGCGGCTGGTTCTGTCACACGCCCGGAGTCGCCATTGTGCGCGCCGTGGGCCGCAAACGCGCCCTGGAGATGCTGCTCACCGGCGATCCTATTGACGCCCGCACAGCGGCCGAGTGGGGTCTGGTCAACCGGGTCGTGCCGGATGCGAAGGTGGCCGCCGAAACACGTGCATTGCTCGATCGGGCAACCCGCGGCAGTACCCATTCGAAGGCACGAGGCAAGCGAGCCTTCTATGCCCAGGCAGAACTCGACACGGCGGGTGCGTACGCGTACGCCACCGAGGTCATGGCCGAGACCTCGCAGACGGCCGATGGGCAGGAGACCATGCGTGCGTTCTTGGAGAGGCTGCGCCCGCACTTTGAGGGGCGGGAAAAGAA